>NZ_JBFPEZ010000007.1:0-157557 GCF_040838225.1 Xenorhabdus sp. SGI246 | reverse complement strand
TTCATGACGACACTATCTAAACACTATTATAAAAAACTGGCACTTAAAAAAGCGGTTATCGATAAGCCATCATGGCATTGCTTCCATTTTCTTAAAAAGGGATATGTATGAGTACTGGCTGCCAGACGATCATAACGACGTGAAAAAGTCGACAAATTGAGAGCACAATAAGTTTCAGTCGTGACTACTTCTCTTGGTAATTGAGTGCTCGATATATAAGGGCCGACATTTGCTGTTGTTTCAAGATCCTGATACACCCTGTTAGATATATAATCACCTTCAACGTAAGCATTGCTAACCCAATCATACAGAAACTCCTGAGCTCCACGAATTTGTGTAACAGCAATACCTCTGATTGCCACATATTCTTCCTGATCTTCATAAACATTAATCAGTCTCAGATAATTTGTATTTCCTGTCTGAGCATAAAGGTTCTGTAATGATAAAATCACACTATAAAAATTAGTGGTTGGCCTTATGTCATAAATGTAGAAGGTCTGTCTATTCTCAAAATTGACGCCCCAATCAATAGCGACTTCTTCATTGGCAGTTGTTGAGACAAATGCTGAAGCGGCAGCCGCATGCTCTATATCACCGTACTCCTGAACATGCTCCACAATATTATTATTCGTTCCCCAGGGAGAAAATCCGCCCCCTGTTGTGCGGAAGATTCTCTCTGGAGGGCGGGTATCCATTCTATAAACTTTATTAACTTGTTGCTGAGCATAGGACTGCGATATATATAAAAATAAAACACATAATAAAGAAAAGAGTTTTAAAATTCTCATTAAATGCGCCTCCCTTAGAAATTTTCTAAATCTTCAGAGAAACCAGAAAAACAATTCACAATTATGGGAACCAGGCTTGTACTGAATTGAATTGTGCGCCTTCATATGTGCCAGAACCCCATGTGTTACATCGAGCTCCAAATTCATCATCCAATAGTGCCACCTTCTGTCCACTGGCTTGGGCTGCCAGAATAGTGGCATAAGCGCTCTTTCCACTATCCTTATTAGTGCTTAACTTACCGTAAGCCCAAAAAATTTTGGTATCCCTATTATTCCAACTCCGTCCTGTTTCTGATAACCAAACCGCCCACTCATTCCAGCTATTAGCATTTGACCATACCCCAACAACATAACCTCTTCCACATTCTTTCATATAGTTGACTCCGGCGACCATGAAGAGCGGTGTCTGAGCAGCAGGGTCAGGCTTTAGAGAATATACTGCCTTTGTTATTTTCATATCATTTGAGCAAGCCGAACAACTCAGCACTATAATTATAGATATGAATAACTTATATGTTTTCATAATTTTTATTTCTCCAAAAGAAAGATAACAATTTGCAAAGCAAATCCCTACCGTTTGAAAATAAGGGTTCGCTTAGGAAAAGAAGTAATACTACATTAAGGCTGTTTTTATTCAGCCCGAAAAGATATTATTACACTCTTCATTAAAATCTATTTTTAAAAAATAACCTGACAGCAGTAGTTAACCATTAGAAAATATAAAGATTGAAAAACAACATGTTTATATATTTTTTAATTATAGCAGAAATTAATAAAAATCAAGCCGTGAATAAAATCTCTCTCCGTTATTTACATTGATGAAAAATGACATTATTTATTATTTATTATTTATTATTTATTATTTATTATTTATTATTTATTATTTATTATTTATTATTTATTTGAGTTTAAATTATATTTTAAATTCATAATAAACAATATATTATGGTGCATTTAAATATATAAAAATATTATTACATTGAAATTTAATTTATTAGTAGATTCTCATAGACAAGAGCATGGCTGGGAATTCCATTGGACAGAAGAAATTGGCTGAACCAATCCTCTTTAGGTTTCCCGCATTCTTCAATGGCATTGAAACTCTCACAACCACAGATAACCGAACAAATCGCTATGGTGAGCATGTCGATAAAAGAATACTATTTAGTACGGTTAAGCCAGTGGATCAGCGAGATTATGTACTGAAAGCACACTGTTGATCCAATTGTTCAAGTTAGCCCATTTGCTCTGGTCTGATGAAACAGGCTCTTGATCTTTCCATATCAAGTGACGCCATATTTCCCTTATATTCCTAACTTATCCATTAGTTCTAAGATATAACTTTATTTTATATAACTATGATCTCTTATTGCCATATCATCAATAAAACAATTACATAAAAAAATAAATACTTTTTGAAGTTAGGCTATATACCCAATGGATTTCAAATTGCATCGCAGCGGCAAAGGAACGAATTTGCCCGTTCAACAAAGAGATAAATAACTTGAAAGACGAAAAGTATAAAATATAGGAACAATATATGACTCCATCCTGGCTCAGCTTAGCGCTGGATTCCCTTTGGCCAATGATTTACGCCGGCCTGACATTCACTATTCCCCTCACCCTGATTACATTTACTCTTGGGCTTACACTGGGGTTTATTGTTGCCCTGATCAGGCTTTACGGCCCTAAGCCACTGGTTGCAGTTGTACGTTTTTATGTTTGGTTGATCCGTGGAACCCCCTTACTGGTTCAGCTATTCCTGATATTTTACGCCTTACCTAGCATCGGCATTACATTGGAAGCATTCACCTCTGCCGTGATTGGCTTTACCCTGAATGTTGGTGCCTATACCTCGGAAGTGATCCGCGCAGCTCTGAATTCCGTTCCTAAAGGACAATGGGAGGCTTCCCACTCCATTGGCATGAGTTGGTGGCAATCTTTACGTCGGATCGTGTTGCCACAAGCGGCAAGAGTTTCGATTCCTCCGTTGTCCAATACCTTTATTTCACTGGTAAAAGATACCTCATTAGCTTCTGTCATTACCGTACCAGAGATGTTCCTGGCTGCACAACGCATCGCTGCCGTGACATACCAACCAATGATCCTGTATACCGAAGCCGCTATCCTTTATCTGATCCTGAGTTCATTGCTATCGGCACTGCAAGTTCGTCTGGAAAAGAAATTCTCCCGGCAATACTCTCAAAATAGCAATAATAAGGAAGTCAAAGATGATTCAGCTCTCTAACATTGAAAAAAGTTTCGACGAACAAAAAGTGCTGAAAAACATTAACCTGACTATTCAGGAAGGCAGTCTGACTGCGCTTATCGGGCCTTCCGGCAGTGGAAAAAGTACTCTGTTGCGTTGCATTAATTTGTTAGAAATTCCGCAAGCGGGTCAACTGATGATCGGCAAGGAAAAAATCACATTTACAGGTAAAGAACGACTGCCTCACAAAGAAATCCAGCGCTTTAGCCTGCAAACGGGTATGGTATTTCAGAATTTCCAGCTTTTTCCTCATCTCACTGTGATTGAGAACATCATGGAAGGGCTGATTTGGGTACAGAAATGGCCGCGTGAACGTGCCAGAGAACGAGCAATCGAATTACTAGAAAAAGTGGATATGTCCCATAAGGCAGATGCCTGGCCAGCCACATTATCAGGAGGTCAGCAGCAGCGTGTTGCCATTGCCAGAGCGATGGCCCCATCTCCCAAAGTATTACTATGTGATGAACCCACTTCAGCCCTTGATCCTGAGTTATCGAAAGAAGTCGTTTCAGTATTGAAACAACTTGCGGACGAAGGAACAACCATGTTAATGGCAACACACGATCTGCGTCTGGCGGCTAATCTGGCTCATGATGTTGTCTTTTTGGAATTCGGTGAAATTATTGAATCAGGAAGTGCCAAGCACATGTTTACCCGCCCAAATCAACAACGTACCGTCGAGTTTATTTCAACCCTGACAGAAACCTTACCGGATTGGGAAATATAGAGCACCGTACCACCGTTAGTCTGAAAAAAATTTAGTTTAAATAAGTTGATTTGAAGAAAAATTGCTTCGGAGAAAGACAATGAAAGTATTCTTGAAATTATTACTGGCTAGTGCCGCTGCCCTTTCTATTTCTGCTACCAGCTATGCCGGTAAAGATTTTGATGCCATAAAATCTTCTGGTGTTTTTAAGATTGGAACAGAAGGCACATATCCTCCTTTTACCTACCATGATGCCACTAACAAACTCATGGGATTTGACGTGGATATCGCCAGAGAAATTGCGCATCGCCTAAATGTCAAACCAGAGTTTATGGAAGTGAAATGGGATGGCCTGATTGCGGGGCTGGATGCCAAGCGTTTTGATGCCGTTATTAACCAAGTGGGCGTCACCCCAGAGCGGAAAACCAAGTACAGCTTTTCGATTCCTTACTCAACATCTCAGGTTGCCTTAATCATCAAGGATAACAACAACAATATTAAATCATTCGCGGATCTCAAAGGAAAACGCTCAGCTCAGTCTCTGACCAGTAACTACGGTCAGTTAGCAACATCTTATGGGGCTAATTTAGTCAGTACGGATGGCTTTAACCAATCCATTGATTTAGTTGTCACCGGACGAGCAGATGCCACCTTAAATGACCGTCTGTCATTTTTGGATTTCAAAAAACATCGACCTAACGCACCAGTTAAAATTGTTGCACAGCAAACTGATGCAAGTAAATCTGCCGTTTTATTGCGCAAAGGTGATCCGGAATTGGTAGAAGCTATCAATAAGGTACTGCAAGACATGAAAGATGACGGAACCTATGCCCGCATTTCTGAGAAATATTTTGGCACTGATATTTCGAAATAATTCATCACTCAATTCGTAACACTACGGCATCGCTATGATGCCGTCTTCTTTATCATTTTAGTGAATTCCTTTTATTTACTTATTTTTTCAATAAGTATCAAGCTAATCGTCATACCTCAACAACATCATGATAATCTGAAGCAGGATTCCAATATCCACGCTTTTTATTATCGTATTTTCCGAAACACACCTACTGTCTCGGATTATCCTTAACCAGAAAATAAAAATACAAAGAGTAAAAAAATGACCAAAAGCACAACACACGACTACATCATCCGTCCTATCACCCAACAGGATAATGCAGACATTGCGGCTGTTATTCGTGAGGTATCTGCCGAACATGGTTTAACCGCTGACAAAGGTTTTGCTGTCGCCGATCCTATTCTGGATACCCTCTACGAAGTTTACAGCCAGCCACGTAGTGCTTACTGGGTTGTTGAAATGGAGGGGAAAGTTGTTGGAGGCGGAGGGATTGCGCCACTGGCAGGCGGTGACAATGATACCTGTGAACTACAAAAAATGTATCTTTCATCGGAGTTGCGGGGAAAAGGCGTTGCCAAACAAATCGTGCAACAATCTCTGGCGTTCGGCACAGAACAAGGTTTTACACGCTGTTATTTAGAAACTACGGCAGAGCTGAAAGCAGCCATTGCGCTATATAAAAAACTGGGCTTCAGCTATCTTGACGAACCATTAGGCAATACCGGGCACAGTGATTGCGAAGTCAGAATGATCAAGACACTATAACAAGCTCTATAGCTTATGGATTTCAATAAATAAGCCCCACAGTTTACGCGGGGCATAGATTAGTCAGCCAATTCTTGAAAAGAAGCTAGTGAAGTCTGGGTTCATCTTCATCTGGGAAGAGAGCACCATTATCATCTTCATCATCCGGCGCGTTCGGATCTTCAAAATATGTACCCCAACCATCGTAATTCACGCCGATTTTTTCAGCCAGATCCAACAGTTGCTCAACCTGTACATTAATCAGTTCAGCATCCAGACGGCTTTCACTGATCACATCGCAACACATCAAAACTACGCTATCTTCTGTTTCCAGCTCTTCCGCATCTGTCACTTCATAACCCAGTTTAAATGCTTCAACAGCAGCTTTTTCCAGACGATCAAAATCCTCTGCCGAAAAATGATGTTCAATAATATAAAGCGCATCAGGATCACTACCATCTTCCAATAATTCTTCGATGATCAAGCGAGTTTCTTCACGCTGTTCTTCTAATGCATGTGGGTCTGCCATGCCAATCCCCCTGTCAGTTGGCTATCCTGTTTCGCATTCTCCCATCTTTTCCCTACAAAGGATATAGCTATCCAATTTTGTTAAACAGAAAATACAAGTCGTAGTTGACTGAATCTCAATTATCCTAATGATCCTCAAATTACCGATTCACATTATAAGGGTTGTAATTAGATTTTTTATCGATATATAGTGAATATTAATTCAATATTTTGCCTATGGAGAAAATGCTGTATGAATCCATTTTTCCAACGTCACTTCCTGAGATTACTTGATTATAATCCCTCAGAAATTGATACACTTTTAACACTGGCAGTTAAATTAAAAGCGAATAAAAAATCAGGAAAAGAATCTCCCTTACTGGCAGGAAAAAATATCGCCCTGATTTTTGAGAAAGATTCTACTCGTACACGCTGTGCGTTTGAAGTTGCAGCCCATGACCAGGGAGCAAATGTCACTTACTTAGGCCCCAATGGCAGCCAGATCGGTCACAAAGAGTCTATCAAAGATACCGCAAGGGTACTTGGGCGTTTGTATGATGGTATTCAGTATCGTGGCTATGGACAGCATATTGTCGAAACATTAGCGCAGTATGCTGGTGTTCCTGTCTGGAATGGGCTGACAAATGAATTTCATCCGACTCAACTGCTGGCAGATCTCATGACCATGCAGGAACATAGCCAAAAACCACTCACAGAAATAAAACTGGCCTATCTGGGTGATGCACGTAATAACATGGGTAATACAATGTTAGAAGCGGCCGCATTGACAGGGTTGGATCTGCGTTTAGTCGCCCCGAAAGCCTGCTGGCCAGATCCTCAACTGGTGGCAGAATGCCAACAACAAGCCGAAAAAACGGCGGGTAAGATCACACTGACAGAAGATATTACAATGGGCGTCAAGGATGTAGATTTTCTCTATACCGATGTTTGGGTTTCAATGGGAGAACCTAAAAACGTCTGGCAAGAGCGGATTGACTTATTAAAACCTTATCAGGTCAATATGGATGTCGTAAAATTGACGGAAAACCCGAATGTGAAATTCCTGCATTGCCTGCCAGCTTTCCACGATGAAGAAACGATACTTGGTAAACAATTAGCAGAAGAGTTCAACCTGTATGGTGGGTTGGAAGTCACTAATGAACTGTTTGAATCAGAACACAGCATTGTGTTTGATCAGGCAGAAAACCGTATGCATACTATTAAAGCTGTCATGGTAGCAACGTTGGTACAAGAGCTGGATTTATGATTTGATGTGACAATCATCAACAATCCATCACTACTTAAATGACCATTTCACTGTTTTTGAACCACATTATCAGGCAGCCACGGGGATAACACTTCCATAGTTTATCCCCATGATTTTTGAATTCAATTTACCGTACAAGGCTGCTTTATCAATCCTCAAGCATTATCAATACCACCTGATAATACCATTTAATTATAATCTCATTATGTTATTTTTTAGTAACAAAGTAGCTCATCATCTGTATTCTGAGACCTTCTCTCATCAAAAAATCATCTAATCTTAAGTGACCCATTTCACAAAACGACAATCAATATATAAGATTAATTAAATGATGATAGGAGTTCGATATGACAACATCATTACCGAATCGCAAACCAAATAGCACTGAAAATGAATTACTGAAAATATGCCAGGAAGTGCTACTCGTAGAATCGATGAGTATTAAAGATGATTTTTTCAGTCTTGGGGCAGATTCCATCTCATTAGTTGAAATACAAATTTCTATTGAGGAAAATTTAGGAAAGAAAATAGATTGGAGTGACGTACTTAGATTCAGAAATGTCGAATCCCTCGCTGCTTTTATTGATTCCAGTTACCGCCTTCGACCTCAAGACAGAAGGGAAATTGAATGGCATGGAGTAAAATATGCTTTTCGTGTTATTGGTGATATAAATACCACGACAGTAGTCCCCAAATTAATTATCGCGGGCGGTTTCCAGGATATGTACTCCTTACCTCATCTTGAATATCTTCTCAAAGATGACAGCCCTTTAATTATGGTTGATTTACCGGGAATAGGATCTGCGGACAATATTCCAGACAACAAAAGCTTTGAGTTTCTTGCCGAATGTACACGACATATTTTAGATGTCCTTTCCTTGCAGACAATAAACCTCATTGGTATTTCATACGGTGGGGCTATCGCCCTGGCTTTTGCATATCAATGGCCTGACAGGATTAATAAAGCCGCATTAGTTGGCACAGCACTTACTCAGCCACTTCACATTCGAAACAGACTAAATGCAGCGTTACAATTACTTGTTGAGGGAAAATATGAGGAGTCTGTTGAGAAAATAATTTCAAGCCTTCTCTGTCTCGAACCAGGCATTGATATATTAGGAAAAGAAACGACCTATAAACTTTTGAAAAAAACACTATTAGAATCAACACAACATCAAGGAGAAAGATATAAGCATCTCCAAATGCGTCTTTTGAACCAAAAGAAATATGAGAGAGCAGTCAATTTTGACAAGCCCGTTTTATTTACAACCGGTGAATACGATATCATCACACCACCTGAAAATGTTAAAATTTGCGCCTCTATTTTTCCAAACTCACTATTTACCACCATAAAAAAATCAGATCATCTCGTAATGGTGGAACGCCCAGATGTACTGGCCGATCTCCTTATTCAATTTTTTAATGGGGAAGATTTAATCAAAAATAACTTAAACGATATTGAATTCATCAATTAATAATGACTAAAAATACGGATACACCCTACATAGCTGTCATTTTTCAAGTTACAGCTTTGTTGACTGCATCCATTTACCCTGAACACAAGGTTAGCGCCGACTTAACGCCAAATTAAACGCGAAAAATAAAAACAATCCGCCGGTCGTGCGATTCATCCATTTAATAACATTCCCACGACGTAAAATGTGGGAAAGAGGCCGGGTAGCATAAATCAGGGCCAATGACCATAGCGTGCCGAGTATGACGTGAATTGCCACTAATCCAAATGTCCAGATAATGGGTGAATGCCCCTGGGGAATAAACTGTGGTAAGAAGGAGACGTAAAATACACCAACTTTGGGATTCAACACATTTCCCAACATTCCTTTGACAAACCAATTCGGCGTTTTCACAGAAGAAGGGTTTTCTCCACCAAGATCTGAGTTTGGCCGCCAGATCATCTGGAGCCCTAACCAGCATAAATACAATGCACCGCACCATTTCAGAATGTTAAATGCCAGTTCAGATACAGCAATTAACGCCCCTAAACCAAATGCCACCATCGCTCCCCATATCAAACATCCGGTATCGATCCCAAGTGCAGCCTGAAAAGCTTTTTTCCCGCCTTCTGCCGCGGCAGTTCTTAAAATCAAAGCGGTATCTAAACCAGGGGTTAGAGTTAACAGTGTAGCCGCAACTGTAAAGGCAAGAAAGGAATCCAAAACTGTCATTTTTATCTCCGAAAATAAGAGCACGAAAGAATGCTTAATTATGATGTTATTTCATACTCATATATTCGACAGGAACAGTTTTTGTCAACTAAACTCCGTTACGAACCGAAAGCTGACACATTTGATATCCTCCCCCGTCCTAAAGCTGCTTGAATATAGTAAGGGACAGAGAATATATCGGAGCGTATATCTTACAGGTGCATTAATTCCAAGTATATTAACTCCAAATAGTGCTGAAAAAATAGTGCTGAAAGGCGTCTCCCTCTGCCGTTACAAGTTTTCAAACCCAACGCGGCACTCAATCAGGATTAATACCCGTGAATTAGGCAACCATAAACGCCAGCAGGGAGTCCATAACTATTATTTTTTATCCTTAAGGATAAAGGATAAGACAACATTTACTAATGAAGTTAAATCACACTCATATATCGATTTGATCCATATTTCCCCTCAATAATCGGCATTCTTTTATTTATTTTTTTGTTTTAGCATCATCTCATTACCCAACATTTCAAATAGTTATCAAGTAATTCCTGATTATGTTCACAGTTATCATTCAGTTCACAACGCGCCAATGTTTCATCAAGTTCAGATTCAATAAATGTGTGAATTTTCGGCTTACGCAAACCATATTTTGCCTCACTTGCAGATCGTTTAATTCGCAGCAGATCGGCAATTTCTGCTTTTAATTGAGGATCATGTACTGTTCCTTCCACCAGCGTTTCAAAATCTATCGGCGGTACACCCTTGCCCATTTCAATCCAATGGGCAGCCAATAACGGGCGCAATACGTAGAAATATTTTTTTAACTGGACTTCTTTACCTTGCAGATAACTTTGGAAATTTTTCTTCGCCATTGAAAGATAATGGTAACGCGCTTTAATGTCCGAAAAGAAATGTGGCACCAGCGTTTTCAATCCATTGGTTGCTGCCGCATTAGCCTGGTAGATGATGGGGGAATCCAACCATTCCATTAATGTTGGATTTGCCTGTTTCAGTAATTTTAAGGTTTTGCGTAGCTCCCAACCGCTGATATCCAACTTATCGTTAATTGATTGTTCAATAACATCCCGTCCTGCTTCTACTCTCAAATACCAATCCATAGGATGAACATAAATAAACCGCACATCGTAATCACTATCGGGTGAAGCAAAACCCCACCCACGGCTACCCGATTCACACGCGTACAATATGTGCACGTCATAGTTTTTCTCTATCTTATCCAGTTCCCTCTTGATACGCTTTTTCATTACTAGACTGACTATTTCCCTTTCCATTTTTTCTTACCTATTTCTATTTACTATCCTTTTACACAAACGACCTGACGCAAAGTATGTACAACTTCCACCAGCGAAATACGGACTGCTATCATTCCATAGCCGATATCCACCCTAACCGCCGCCGGGATAATGGCACCCCAAGTCGGGAGCACGTTACCGATGGTAGAACCTTTACCGACATGAACATCCGACATTCTCGCCAGGTGTTTAAATACAGAAGGCATCTTGGCGGTATTCCGCAACTGAGTAATAGCTTGTGGATCAACAGGGACGTCATTCGTCCACATGTTTACCAGGGCCCCATTCTCTTTCGTCAATGAGTTATAACCGTTGGTTTTCATTTCAGTTGTTTTCATTTCAGTTGTTTTCATTTCAAATGTTTTCATTTTTGCTCTCCTTTAATTGCTTAGAACTCCATGCGACTTCATCAGTGCGTTAACACTTATCGTTATTGCCAATCTTGTTATTACCAATCCTGTGCTAACTTTGGAAAAACATAAAAACATTTTTTATTATTTTGAAAAATAATCGTTTTTATTTTTATCTATTTTCGACAATAGTTTTTGCTATTTGACTTTCTTATCTTTTTGTATCGTTATTTGTAAATTAAGATAATCTAATGATAAGGAAAGGGATGAAATGCAGAGCTGCTATTGGCGTTTTGGCTACAACATTAGACAAACGCAGACCAGATTAAGCATGTCGCCCTGCACTCTTCCGCACCGTTTTTGTCAATAGGGCCAACAGGAACCACTCGCAAGATAAAGCCAAGTAAAGCATATAGGAGAAAATGACATAGAATTGAGATGCATGGGTCCAGAACAGGCATTCCCGCTAAAGAGCGCAATGCCACCTGCTTTATTCTGGATTTACAAACGATCCACAGTGCATTGTGGACGATCCCCAAACTAGAAAGGTTTTTATCACCCATTTACACGGTGATCATCTCTTTGGTTTGCCGCGCTTACGGTGCAGCCGATCAATGGGAGGCTCGACAGCTCTTTTAACATTATATGGCCCAAAACTGAATCAGGATGGTGTTTCCCGTGGCCGTAAATCCATTGGGTATAACGGCTAATTACATCGTATTAAATAACTTAGCAAACTCCCCGGATAGATCGTGGTTAAGTATACTGCGCCGATAATAATTCTCCCATAATGTTTCATCTGAAACCCAAGGCGGATAAATAGGTTCTTGATTCAACCAAAATTGTATTTTGCTAGCAACATTTCTCTCTCTTCAACCGGGATTAAATAATAATTAATCATTGCCGGTTTAGAGAATTCTTGTCCAGAAGTAGACTCAGTAATATTATGTTTAACAATTTTAAATTTATCAAAATGACTGATATAACGCTCTCTTTCATCAGTTAAACCATATATCAGATCACCCTCAAAAAACTCATTTCTAAAAGGAGGAGAAAATGGCATATACCCCCTCTTATTTGATGAAAAAAATAAAAAGTAACACATTATAATCCCTATTATTAAAATAAATGTCATGTTTTATATATACCCAATAGATTTCAAGTTACATCGCGGCGGCAAGGGAATGACAAACTGGAGCATGGATAACTATGTGACCGGGCTGAGTGAGTATAGCCAACAAGAGTCAACTTGAAAGACGCAAGGTATAATATCCTCCCTGGTTCCGTCCATGAGCTACTGACTGAAATAAAAATTTCTTCCACAAACCTTGCGATGAATACAATCGTGAGTATAATGCGCGACGATTTGCGGGGAGAAAACATGAAATACTGCGCCACAGATAACGTTGCAAAATATCAATTCAACAAAGCACTGCCAACTGGCAGCCTGAGCGTATTGTTTTTCCCATTGCTAAACCGATCATTTAAAAAGCCCCTCAATTGAGGGGCTTTTTTTTGTCTGCCCAGTCAAAGGCTAAAAGTCATAAATAGAGGAATGTAAACATGGCTAACCCGTTATATCGCAAGCATATCATTTCAATTAATGATTTGAGCCGCACAGATCTTGAATTGGTATTGCAGACAGCAGCAGCACTGAAAGCCAATCCACAGACTGATTTACTGAAACATAAGGTTATCGCTAGCTGCTTTTTTGAAGCCTCTACACGCACCCGTCTCTCTTTTGAAACAGCGATTCAACGACTTGGCGCGTCTGTAGTCGGCTTCGCAGACAGCAGTAATACATCTCTAGGCAAAAAAGGAGAAACACTGGCCGATACTATTTCTATTATCAGCCAGTATGTTGATGCGATTGTGATGCGTCACCCACAGGAAGGGGCCGCTCGCCTTGCTTCTGAATTTTCCGGTCATATACCGGTCATTAATGCTGGTGATGGTGCGAATCAGCACCCAACCCAAACTTTGCTCGACCTGTTTACCATTCAGGAAACCCAAAACAAGCTGGATAACCTGAAAATCGCTATGGTGGGCGATTTGAAATACGGGCGTACCGTACATTCATTGACACAGGCGCTGGCAAAATTTGAAGGTAACCATTTCTGCTTTATCGCACCGGATGCCCTTTCCATGCCGAATTACATTCTGCATATGCTGGCTGAAAAACAGGTGAGTTACAGCATTCACAATAACTTTGAAGATGTGTTGCCAGAACTGGATATTCTCTATATGACCCGTGTACAGAAAGAGCGTCTTGATCCTTCTGAATACGCCAATATTAAAGCTCAGTTTGTACTGCGTGCAGCGGATTTGGTCAATGTCAAAGATAACCTGAAAGTATTGCATCCATTGCCACGTATTGATGAAATTACTGTTGATGTGGATAAAACACCTTATGCCTACTATTTCCAACAGGCAGGTAATGGTATTTATGCCCGTCAGGCATTGCTGTCACTGGTATTAAATGAGAATGCCGTTATCGCGTAATAATGCAACAGCTTATTCACAAAAATAAGCAGCCGTTAATATTATGACCAAGGGAATTATGTTTTGGTCATAATATGATTTTTTGAAAAATGCTTTACTCCATTCTCTGTTGTTGATGTAACTAAATTACTATCGCTCACTGTAATAATAATATCTTTTTCAGAAAGAATATTATTCATGGTTTCCGAATTTCGCAGCATTAACGATTAAAGGTAAAAACAACAGTGAGACTTAAACAATGAACCTACTCATATCATTCCTGAATGATAAAATGGAAAAAATCGCACGCCAATTTCCGGCTACAAGTTGTTCAAGCTTTTTATGAAAAACGGCTGTTCATCAAAAATTGCTGTCCGTCAAAAACGGATAGTGCCACTGATTCATGTGACGGCATGACCACCGACCAGAATTTTCTCGTCAGTGACAGTCAGTTGAAGTTTTCCATCACGACCGAGTACCTGTCCTTGAGAGGAGCAAATCAAACCATCTTCAGGCAAGGTGATGGCGTATAAATGCCGCTACACTGCCGTTACCACCACCACATACCGGATCTTCGTTTACACCACATACTGGCGCGAAAGACCGGACTTCGATATGCAAGCTATTATTTCTATCCTGTTCGCCATAGAGACAGATCCCAGTGACATTCATTTCGCGATCATGTTCCCGAAGTCGTGCATAATCAGGGCGAGCTTGCTATCAAAAATGACTAGACACCTTTTCTGTTACTGAAAGATTAACAAGACCTGTGCCGCACTCTTGAACAATGCGGCCTTCACGGTGCCGGATAACACCCGCTTCAAGCAAAGCATATGCCGTGCCTATAGTGGGATGACCAGCAAACGGAAGCTCACTTTCTGGTGTGAATATTCGTACCCGGTAATCGGCTTCACTGCTTTCAGGCGGCAGGACAAACGTCGTTTCAGAAAGGTTTGTCCAATTGGCGATTGCCTGCATTTGTGTTGCAAACGAACAAAAAAGCAAATGAGTTTATCAAAAAACTATTCTTTCAGAATAAATTCCTCACCGGATAGTTTTTTAAACTTCACATTTTTACTCGTACCTCCACCTATATTGATTAATAAGTCCTCACTGTATACCTTAATTTTTACTTTACCGCCATCCTTAGTTAATAAAGCATAGGAAAGACCAATCCTTGGGTTGTCAGCATCAGCTAATGCCTGATTATAATCAAACATACTGACATGGGGATTTTGTTTCATGATCCTTGTTGTCTTACCTGCTGAAATACTTTTACCAAAATAGGTAATAACACTTTTTTCATATTGAGAAAATATATCAACAAGATCATCATTAGACATATCTCCTCTTTCCATATTGTCAGGTAACGGTTTATTAGTTAATTTAAGATGATTTTCATATATATTTGATACGCCATCACGACTCGTTAACCAGCCTTTATCCCCGACACGCTGCCCTGCATGATAAGCATAGAAGTAGCCACCCTCAACGGCATAAGCCATTGTACACCCACACAATCTACCCGCTGTAATAATCAACGGCTTACCTTCTTTTATTTCACTTAGTGGCATTTTAATGGCCACCGTACCAGAGTGGCCATTAATCACATTGATAAAATTAACGTTATCACTCAATGTAAATTTATCTCCCCATATTCCAGACCTTGTACCATCGGTAGCTTTCGACGTTATGGCACTGCCTTTCCATGTATTCATCACACCACGTAACTGGCCATTGTCATTCATCATGTCATCCATACTGAAAAGTTTACTGGCTGGCATAGAAATGATTTTATCATTCCTGATATAGTCAAACTTAAGATTGATATTATCAGTGCGGCTTCCGGTTGCGAGCCCTCTTCCTTCTAAAGGGCTAATATCACCATGTCTTAACTTCCCAATATCGGTATTTTCAAGTTCTATCGCTTTACCAGCATTTCCGCCGTTAAAGTCCCATAATAATGGTTTATTGGGTTCAAGTTTCCAGGTATCGTATTTCTTAACAAATGCATGATAAAGGGCAGGATTAGTATCAATTAAACTGATTAACACTGTCATATAAGAAGAATTATCAGGATTTTTCCATACCCGCTCATTAGAAATCGCCAACCTGTCTTTAGCCAACTGTTTTATGGCGGTTTTATTCAGCTCAGGTGCATTTAGTAATTTGTTAAAAACATCCGCCCCCCAACCATGTGCAAATACTTTATGCATCATATCCATATCACTAATTTTGGAATTTCTAAGTAATGGATCAGTTAGAGAAACCAAAGTGGAAATATCCAGAGAATCACCCTGCATTCTTGGGTAATTAAAATCAGGAGAGTCCTTATTAATGATATGGTAGCTTTCATGAATCAATGCCGTAGAAACAAAATCCTCAAACTTTTCTTTTGGATATTTCAGTCGATTATTAGCATCTACAATACCATCAATAAACGCAGTAATAGGTGTCTGTGTATGGCTGTTATTAGCAACATGATTAACATATTGGGTCTCAAAAAGGACAAAAGGGTTTTCCATTTTATAGCCTCCCTGATAGACCATATCTGCGGAAGCTTTAAACTTATCCAGAACTTCACTTTGCTTTTTGATATTAGCCAAGTACCTGGCTTTAAAAGCATCAGAAGAGGAGCCAATAAAAATCTCAAAAGCCTTATTCACCTTTTGTACATCATCGGGCTTAGTACTTTTCACTCGATGTCTCGCTTTTCTTAATGTATTAATTGCTTTATCTTTTGCTGTCCAAACAAGTGAACGTATTTTTCGTGCCTGTTCCTCAGTGAGATGGGAAAAATGATTTATTTTTTTAGATGGATACCTGAGACCACCCCCTTTTAACCCCACATCTGCATGGGTTTCCCATAAATTATTACTATTCAATCTGACTGGCGTTGCATAACTAAATTGACCGGGATGTTTAGGATCAATCACTCGCCATGTATTATCCCAATTATCCCATTTTACCCGATAAACATCGTCGTTCTGTTTAATATAATAATTAAACTCCTGCATTGTTTGTGCATTATCTGGCCTTATTTTATATATGCCATTTTCAGGTGATAGGTTATCCAATGATACATCTATTTGCCGCCATTCCCTCTTAAGACCAAGCGTGCTTTTTGTAAGTTTATCATCCAGAAAATAGGATTGAACAATATTTATTTTTTTCTTTTCATTATATTTTGACCTGTACTTCCTATCTAAGAACCATCTATCTCTTCTTATGATATTTTCTAATAACCACGGTTTAGCCCCTGAAACAGGAATATTTTTTATATTCGTTTTGATTATTTGAGGATGCCCCCTATAGTTTAAATTAATACTCTTAAATTTAAACCTATTAGTGATATACCCTCTGTTATCTCTGATTATTTTTCCGCCTTGAACTATCTTCCGACAAATCTCCTTGTTATTGAAAACAGAATCCATGACTGTTGAAACAGCAAAATTAATTAAAGCTTCTTTTTGCAATGCCTGACTCTCCTCACTGGTATTCGCTATTGCAGACTGTATAAGAGGAATGACCGTATTAGCCGTTATAGAGGTTACATAGCCTGCCATCGGACTAAGAGGAAGTACCATGGAACCCGCATCAAAAATATCCCTCAAGGCAACAAGAAAATAATCAGAAATAATTTCACTATTTGAATAACTTATTTCATCCATGTGCTTGGTATATTTGTTAAGAAACTCGTCTAATGTTGTTCCAGATGAACCGGGTAGTTTATTAATACCCTCATTGATGTAATATTTTACATCTTCATTATTTCTAAATCCGCTAATATATCTTTCATAATCCACTGAAATATCATCTAATTCCTTTACAACATACTCAACATCACTATTCATTAGATATTTTATATCTTTATTTCTATATTCTGTCTTATTAAATTCTTTTTGATCTATTTTAAGAATTAATTCATAAACCGAGAATTTTTTAATTATAGTGTCAGGAATATTTTGGCATGCTCCAAAGTGTCTATTTATTTTTAGTTTACACTTATCAGGTATAATGGTTTCAATTTCCAGCTCAACTTGTTGTTCTAAATTAACCCGACCACCAGATAATGCGTTAACTCTAGATTGAATATACTCATAAGGTGCTAAAATCTTTCTAACCGTTTCCTCAGCGGTAAACAACCTTTTAATTTTTTCAATAACTGTATAATTAAACTCACTTATTTTATTATTTAGATCATCAACGAGTAAGTCCTGTTTCATTTCATCTGTAATTCCATCAGGAAAAACGATCTTTTGTTTAATACTTTCTGGTATATTTCCTTTTAATAACTCCATAATTGGAACTTGAATACTACTACCTTCTACTGCCAGTGGAGTTTCTATGTCAATTTTTGAAATAAGATTATTTTTATGGCGCCATCCTTCAAAATAATCAATGAGTATAAAGTCATTTAATTCTTGATTACGAGAAACAGATTTATAATACCAGTTTGATTCATAGCCATATTCACCTTTTAAATATCGCAATGTAGAAAGATGGTATTTAGCAATGTTTAATATCTGCAAGTTACGGAGTTCTTCATCACTATATCTTTCACGTACTCTGTCTTTTATTTTTATTTCTTCCTGTGCCAGAGTCAGGAAAGCTTTTTGATATTCAAATTCTGGTTTACTCTGGTCAGGAAATTTTTTATGATTTCTTTCATCTTTTGCACCAACGGAAGATAATATCTTTTTTGTTTTATCAATGCCTGCTTTATATATATCTAATATTTTTTCAAATTCCTTCAGTTTTTCCTCATTAGTTTTTAAATCATTTTCCTCTACTCTTTCTTTTTCTCTTAATCCATCAAGTTTAATATTCAGCTTTTCAATATCGTTAGCCAAATTATTACGGATATTTTCAATCTCAGATTTACTCTTCCCTATAACAGAAAAATCATACTCATCAAGTAAAAAATTAAGATGTTTAATTTTTTCACAATATTTTTCTTTTGACTTTTTAGTTTTCGATAAAACTTCTTTAGCATTTTCAAAACTTCTATTTAACCTGGTTCTTTCCGCTTTTATATTATTGTCATCTCCTGAGATCTCAGTTTGGAGAAGGCTTTTATACAGATCTTGTTTTATTTCCCCAGAAGAAAATGCCACAAGATACGTATCTAAAAGAGATTCACTAAGCGGTTGTTGAACAATATCTAAAATTTTTTGCTCATCTGTACGTTTATGTTTACGCTTATTGTATATTTCTTGCTTTGCCAGTAATATATACAGTGCTTTTTCCAGATCATTACCTTCATGTGCCTGGAAAAATTTTATTGTAAGTGCATGATCAAGTCTACTCACAAGATCAATAAATTTTAACTTTGTTCTTACAGAAAGAATATTATGTAATTCTTTCTTCAATAATTTTCCTATATTATCTGGGTATTGAGTATATTTGAATATCGACTCTACAATATAATTATTAATATCGATTTTATTTTTTAACTTCCAAGACTTCTCTCCCCTTTTATATTTACTGTTTAAGTATGAAATACGTAGTTTATCACCTCTGGAATTTAAAATATAACCACTGGTCAGATTTTCATTAATTGGCTTAAAACGCCAGTAAAGTCCATTCACTAAAATAAAATAATGTATTTTCCTGCCATAATCCGTTTTTTCAAAGGTAAAACTTAAACCAGGAGGGGTTATAGGAGGCAACTTTCCTTCACCAGGCTGTATCATTTCACAGCCCTTCCATTTATTTTTCGTCCACCATATGATCGAACGCGAGACATTATTTCCACCTTTATCAGAGATATTATTCTGATTAGCTGATTGAGATTTTTTCCCCGGTTTTAAAATAATAGATTCATGAAATGGCATAATAACTTCCTCTTTTTAATTCATTATGAAAGTGTAGATACTAACTAATTTTTATATTTTATGATGAGTAGTTTATTCTCTGGTGATTTCATCAACTCAGTTGCTGGCTTATGACGAAAATGGTATGGCGAAATCACAAAACCATACTTTCAGGAAAGGCGGTAGAAGAAAAAACATTTGATGAAAAATGGTCACTTTTCGGTAATAAACATTTTCCAGATTCACAAAAGAAATCATTTAATGACTTAATGACTGGGAACGATGGCGTTTTGCGACCTGATTAGAAAAATTGCTGCCTGCACTGCTAACCACTCCCGTAATCACATTAGCCGGTGATTGGATAATACCCGAACAGTTATGACAAGCCGGGAAGTCTTGTCCAGCATTTGCTGTAGTTAACCGTTTGGTGAAAATTGATGATTGAAGCATTGCCTTGTCATAACGGGCTGGATTGAGAGGTTCATTCTGATCTGCTGCAATAAATATCTGGTTCAATGCTTGTACTTCAGCATGCAGGCCGGCAATACCCGCCATTGTTGGCAAGATGCCCCCGTTATGTGCAATATGATCTTCAACCAGACGTTGAGTCATCGGGTGTAGCGTTTGCCCATTTTTTTCATACATATCCTTCAATCCTGTAATAAAGTCAGAAGTCTTTGTTACCTGATATTCATTTGCCATATTATTTCTAAATATATCTTCAATATCATAGGCAAGTTTATTTCTCCGTGGTCCTATCGGTCTGTTTATTGCGATCGTTTTTTGAGGCATTAATTTCACCCCAGGGAACAATTTTCCGGGGGCTAGATTTTGATTGTTATCTTTAAAGTTAACAAACTCATCTCGATAGCTGTTGTTATGTGAGTAGCCGGCATGGGCAGCAAAGTTTTGTAATGCCTTTTTGGTATATTTCTTTTTCTCTGATGGTTTTTGCTTGGGCGGCGAGGGTTGTTTGGATTCTTCAAGAATTGAGTCTGTTTTGTTCTGGAATCTTATCATGACAGAAGACAAACCACGTTGATAGGCAGCAGAGACTTCCTCTGTATCGGGTATATCAAGATGCAAAGCTTCCAAAGTTCTATTTAATTCTGACTTTTTTTTATAAATCATTTTATTGTTATAACTGTATGTCATTGTTCCCTCCAATGCTTAATTAAAATTTGTTGATATTTAAAACAAAAAAAACCACCATGAATTAATTATTCATTTTTATTTTATTTTTTCACCAGTTTATCTAAAGTTAATTAGAATAGATTGCTTATATATAATGATCACATTAAATCATTATGTTTGTTCCTATAAACATTATAATAAAATGATTTATGTTCCTTATAATCATTTTCGATATTTTTAAGTTGTTCATAAATTGATAACACTTTATTGTATAAACACTCTCCTTCTTCCGTTAAAACTAATCCCTGGCCTTTTCTGACAAAAAGTTTTACACCTAATGAGAACTCCAGTTTTTTTAAGCTTCGGCTAATTGGCGACTGGGTGATAAAAAGCTCCTTTGTTGCCTTATTTATTGATTTATTTTTGGCTACAACAATAAAGTTTGCTAATTCTTTTGAAAGAAACACCTGAACTCCTTTTTAAATGCAATAGGGTTTATTCCTGGCATTATAAAATATTAGTAAATTGTTACATTGTTATTTTAATTAAATAAGCTGATGTAGTCACTTATCACAATAAAAATCATTAATTATGTAATAATCATATATATACATTAATATTTGTCAATAATTGTCGATACAATTTATTGTATTTATCAATATAAATTTTAAATAAAAAATTCTTATTTAATATCAATGAAATGTTCATTATCTATGATAGAACAACCTTATTATTCATAAGTTTTATTTAAACACACTCATCAAAAAGTGTGACTTATAGACAATATTATTATGTTAAAATTAGGTGAATTATTAATTGATTAACAAATTATTTTTTATAAGGTTTTAAACTGCTCATTGGAATAGTCGTTAAAAATGACATTTCAGCATCATTTACTGGCCCATGATTCAGAGCAATGACTGTTGCATCTTCCAAATTTTGCGTATCAAGAAGAATAGAGGGTTTCATATTGCCCGTTCTTCCATTTGGCAATGGAACCAATTTTCCTTTATCAACCCCGAACTCATAGAGTTCCATTGATATTTCATAAAGTGGCGCTCCTGAACTTTGTCCACCGGCTTCAGTATTGACTGCGGTAGAAACCCAAACCGTCGAGCGATCTTTGGTATATTTTATAAAGGTGGAAAGATCACTCAACTTAGGTGTTCCCGCTTTCTTCCATTTATTAATTTCATCGATAATATGTTTAGGCAAACTTTCTACATTGTCACTACCCAAGAATACGCTAGCAAATTTTCTCGCTTTTTCACTATCAAGATGTACCCAAGCCTTAAATCCTTCTGGGCTACTTTTTTGTAACTCTGCAAAACTCCGGTTATCTGCACGATATAGTGTAAATGGTTTTTTTACACCGTTTGCGGGCACTGGGGTTGATGTTGGTATCGCTTTTGGTGTTTGTGTATTACTGACAGATGTTTTGGTCGTCGTGCTGGCGGGGATGTTCACCTCAGAGGCTACAGGTGTTTTTGTCGCCTGTTGAAAGGGTACTGTTCTCAAAGGACGTGAGGCAATACGTGGACGCACAGTTTGCGTGTCAGTCTGCTGAAAGTTTTTCCTCAGCTCCGCTATTTTTGATGTTATGACATTCTCACCATTGACAGTGTCTTGGCCAGGACGGGGAGATTGATTTTTCTTTTCTTCTTTCTGTTTTAAACTATACATAATAATACTCCGATTTAAATAAACGGTTCTTTAAAGATTTATCAAAATAAAAATAAATTTCGAAATTTCATTAATATCTGTCAGATAATTCTATTGGGTAATATAGTTATGTCGGGTCATATTTGAGTTTTTGTCACTTGTTCTACCGTAGAAGAAATATCGCTCACTGGAGTCACATTATCTCGCTCATCGGTGAGGCTAATCGGTATTGTCACTGAATAATTCAGGGAAAGCCGCGGACGATTCCCCAGTGACTGCCAAAAATTGCCTAAGCTGTTTAAACTTTCTTTCGGCGGTACAACCTGAGTGTAAGCGCCAGGAATACCCGCCAATTGGCGGTTATTAATTAATGCATTTAAAACTTGTGACATAACTTGTGTTGCCTGATTGTCAGGTTGGCTCTCAGAATGGTTAGGGTCCGTTGCAGGTTGGGTCGATTCCCAATAGGTAATCAGGTAATTACATTTAATATTGACCCAACCCGGCAATAACCTCCCTGACTCGGCATTAAACACCCTGGATTCTGCTGAGCGAAGTTGTAGATCTTCATGGATATCATAAAGAAAAACACTCACCATCGCATCAGACTGCAAGGTATCCAGTTCAGGCAGATCAAAACGGATCGCAACTTCTTTATCCAGATATTTTTTCAGAATTGCCTTCATTGCCTTATTGACATCGATAATGGTTTGCGTTTTTAACATAAAAATTTTTCCTCAATTTATTATTGTGATAACTATTCAGCCATCAATGTATTTCATTTTTAGCTATTTTTATTTCTATGATTTTTGGAAATTCAATCGCCCCACTTTGGCTAATTCGCGTGATAATGCGATTTCAATATTTTTATTATTGACTTCGTTATGGTTATTCTCTGCGGCAAAAAGTGAAGACAATAAAGCAATATTGCGAATATTCGCCCCTGTTACACTTGTTTTTTGCGCTAATTTATCGAAATCCACATCTTGGGCGACTTTTATATTTTCAGGCCAAATTGTCTGCCACATTTTCTTACGGATAGTTTCATCCGGGTAAGTAAAGCGGGTAATAAAAGTAAAACGTCGATTAAAAGCATTATCTAAATGATTGCGGTTATTCGTCGATAAAATTACTAAGCCCGGAAAATGTTCCATACGTTGCAGTAAATAAGAGACTTCAATATTCGCATGTCGGTCTTGTGCATCTTTAGTTTCGCTGCGCTTGCCAAACAGAGCATCTGCCTCATCAAAAAATAAAATACCGGTATCGTGTTCTGCCAAATCGAAAATACGAGATAGATTTTTCTCTGTTTCACCAATATATTTATTTACGACGGTAGATAAATCCACTTTGATTAAGTCAACACCAATGTCATTGGCAATCACTTCTGCCGCCATCGTTTTCCCTGTACCGGAATCACCATAAAACAGGGCACTGATACCGGTGCCATAACCAACCTTATCTTTAAAACCACCCGCCAGAACTTTTTCCCGATGCTTAATTGCCGTCAGTATTTCTTGTATCTGTTGAGCAATGTCGTCGGAGACTAACAAGTCTTTTAATGAACGTTTAGGGATAATGCGCTGCGCTAATTGGCCGAAATTCTGTTGAGCGCGTAAATTGAGTGCCTTGCGAATATCACATTGCTGCAAGATACCTGAAGGATCTCGCTGTTGTTGGTAAAGTTTCGCCTCTTGTAAAATGAATGGCAGGGTTACGGGATTAAATGCGTAACGTTGGCTTAAGGTTATTGCGTCAATATCATTTGCACAGTGATTGGGTAAATGAGCCGTCAATAATCTCGCTTTTTCCACCGAAGTGAAAACGGGCATTTCAATCAGCAATGTCGATATCTTTTTCAACCACACTAGCGGTGAATACGGTTCGACCAAGCAGATCACTCTTAATTTAGGCTGGCTTAACAAGGCTGACAGAGGCTCCAGCAAGTGTTTATTCTGTTCTGCAAATAAGCAAAAGTTTCGTAGCAATAAGCAGGCACCACGCATACGAATTTCCCGCAAAATGGCTTTTATATGGCAAAGCAGGGCGTTGCCATCGTTATCCGTCAATCTGGCGATATCCACAAGCAGCGTTTGCCGCTGTTCCGATGCCATCATATTAGCAACGGCATGGGATCTGGCACTATCAGCCATGCCCCGCAGTAAAATAACGGGCCGGCTATCATCATGATCAGATAACAGTACATTAGCCAATGCTTGTTTTAAGCCTGCTGGATAATTGCTGATTTCTGTGGGGGTTATCCACGCAACATAATGTTCCAGAGCAGGTGCAATATAGTGATGCCCAAGTAAAAAATGATAGACGCCGCTGTCTGTGATAAAGGGTGTCTGGAGCCAGGATAATGTTTTTTGACGGCTATCAATAGATAACAGTTGGCAGCCAATCAGGGGAGCCTGGTGTAAAAAACTGGCCTGCTGTGCCTGTTTTTCCAGCATTGATTGGCAAAACAGTTCCAAAGCCAACGCAAAAGTGGGCAGCCGGGATTGTGATTCTCCCTGAACCAGCGCAAACAGGTGATAATAGCGGTTATCGAAATGGGGCAGTAAACCTAACAACAAAACATCTCTTTCAAAATCAGTCAGTTCAAAATGTGTCATCAGGTCAGTTAATCGGGAGGCGACAGGAGTGATGGTGTGCGGTATTGTCAGGCAATCATTGGTGAGCCAGTGCGGTTTACCCAGTGGGTTATCCAGCCTGTTTATCACATCTTCTTCGCTTAACAGAAACTCATCAAGGAGGTCACCTTTCTGGCCTGATATGCAATGGAAATGGTATTGAAGAATAAGATCGATACGTTCCAGTTGGCTATATAAGAATGCTAAATGAGGGTCATTATGTTGTTGAAATAAATCAGGGAAAACAGGCGCTGTATTCATAAATTTTTGCTCAGACTAATTGGCGGTATTTGATGGTGATAACCACGTTATGGTGATAGGGTGTTGCAACCAACTAAAGCTCGCTATATTCATTGGCCACGGCCATTCGCTTATCAGTGCATCATAAACTTCGGGTTTAATATGGATATTCGTCATACCGTTTAATTCACTTAATTCCCCGCAACGTTGCAGAAATAAATGCCGCACATCACTTGCGCCCATTTTTTTCCAGGCCGGAAGTTGCACGATGGTTTTTTCCAGCCATTGATTGATGGCAATTTGTTGTTCTGGTTTTGGGGTATGCCATAGCGCGTTATCATGAATGGGTAATCCACAAAGCACCTTATTGAGCGTCAACCGCCATGCGGGTATTTCCTCTTCCGCCCAAATCAGCCAGTCAAGTAAACAGACGGCCTCTCTTTGTGCTTCAAGACTGATAAATTGATTCTTTTCCAGTAAACCAAAGGCACGGAAAAATGCGGGCAATAACGGCCATAAAATTATGCAACCGGCGTTGCTGATAGGTAAAACGGATTGTGCCAATGACGTTTGAATTCTATTACTCGGTTGCGTGGAAGGTATTTGCGCTGATAAAACCGATTTTAGTGGTTCCCTGTGTTGCCCTCTATTTTGTAAAGTTGGATGACTTTGTTTTACCGTCTCCTTTATCAGACCATAATGCTGTTGTGTGGCTGCTGGCTGATGGTGTGTTTGCCTGTGCTGGAGTGCAAATGGGGGTATTGCATCTACCTGTATATCGGCTTTATTGTGAGTTTGTTTTAATAGATTGCTCTCATTCTGGGTAACATTTACCGTGGGTGTTTGCTTGATTTTAGTTTGTAATGTAATTGCTTGTTGTGTGGCATGGGGATATTTCTTCTGATGTTGCAGATAATATTCCGCCGCTAAACTCAATTTTTCTGGTGTCACTTTTTTATCTGTAATTACCTGCGCTTGCGAATTAATAAATTCAGAGGTTGTTGTTTCAGTGAATAACTGACAAAGCATAGCCAGAATGTCTGGCTGGCAGAGTTGAATTAAGCGACTTAGCCCCGCAGGCTGTAAGCAGTGTTTGGCTAACATAGGTAGCCATTGTTGTGGCTGGTGGTTAATTTGCTGCCATAATTTTTTATCAATATTCACAATATTTGTGACGTGATGATTGTTGTTATCAGATAACCAGTTTCCATTATGTAAGTAATGATCCACTGCTTTGATTAATGAGAATCTATTTTCTTTTTCTGATTGGTGTGGATATATTCTCTCTTTATTTAAAATATATTGAGAGTAACCATAATAGTTTCTTAAGTGCTTTTTAAATTCTATTTCCAATCTTCTTGTCATTTCTCTTTCAAATAAATCTATTTCAATAATCCCTAAGTCCAAAATCACCCGTTCAAAAGATAATTTACCATTTGCATTCAATGTCAAATTTTTGATATTTCCATTGATAATGTTTTTCAATTTTCTATTAAATAGAGATGAACAATTCTCCATTATGTTATCATCATTAAAATATAACATATCAAGGGAAATAATGATTCTATCAATTAAATTGATACCGCGTTTTTCAGAGTTCACCATAATAGTACTATCAAATTTTATCTTGCCAAACATTAGTCAATGAGCGTTTTTTAAAACGCTCATTGCTATGTTTAATATTAATTATAATTTCATAAAGAAAAAAAACTTATTCCCAATGGAGAAGCCTGAGTCAAAATCATTGGGGTCCCCAACACGAATAGCCTGTTTTAGAAGATTTGGTGTGCCATTATTACCATCACAAAGAGTCCAACCATCTGGTATCCCATCCTGAGGAAACATCGCAATCATGCCTTTTGGCAATACAGCATTAGGATCGATAGCCACACCATCAGCATCTACCTTAATTCCATTGCCTGGTTTTATGGAGATACCATTGCTATCAACAACCAAGCCTTTATTATCAGCTAGTTTCACTGCAACACTATCACCATCTATCCTAAGACCATTTCCTGGATTAACACCTATTTCATTTGATTCTTTATAAGTTATCAAACCATTGCCTATACCTACAGCCAATACATCATTACGCAATATTAAAGGGCTATAAAATCTATCGGCATAATTCTTATTTAATTTTAACTGTAATGCACCATCTGAACTAAACTTCATCCCATTACCAGGTTTTATGGCGATACCATTGCTATCAACAACCAGACCTTTATTATCAGCTAGTTTTACTTTAACAAGGTTATACGTAACTGTAATACCATCACCCTCACCAACACGTATGCTATTATCCTCACTTTTATTATACAAACCATAGCCCACTCTGACAGATAAAATATCCTCTTTTAGTGTTAATGGGGTATACCACCCTCGCTCCTCGGAGCTGAGGTGATTGTAGGAGGTGCCCATTTTTAAATTAAGCGTACCGTCATCGCCCAGTTTTAATCCTGTTCCCGGTCCATTTTGGTCTGGAGCCTGACCACAAGCTTTACGCCCAATATCGGCAATATCAATTAATTGATTGAAATCGGTTTGTAAGGGAATACTGCCTTCTTTAAACTTATCTTTTAATTTATCAATATCAGGTCCAACACCTTTTGCGTCAGACAATGTTTGTTGTTCTTGTATTTTTGCAGAATAACGAATTTCTTTCATGGTTAACTCCATAAAATATTTTTAATTTAAAATGTTGGTTAGTCGCTAATTATTTTTTATTCTTTCTCTTTCGGAATATAGAATAATTCGTTTTGTTTTATTCTGTTGGTATTCCATTGTTCACCATTCTTACCAACAACTTCCTCTCTCTGATGTGGTGTGGCAATACGCATTGACCCAATTCCTTTGAAAGCGGAAGGTAATTTACCCAGTGTCAAACTTTCCAGAATCGAATAAGCGGCATCCCCTAATGGTGCGCCATTATTTTGCCAACGTTGATACGTATTGCCGAAGTTTAAAAATGGCTCCCGATCCATCCAGTGAATAATCATGGAAATATGGGCAGGGAATTCGGTGAGAATAGTTTCCTTAACCCACTCTTCCAATTGATATGGATCAACTTTGAGCTCACGTGATTTAATTAAATCACTATTTACCACAACGCTAATCACAAATGAGAAACGATCCGTATTTTCATATTCTTTACCCGAAAAATGCCAACTGTACCGCCAGGCTTCTTCTGCGGCAGGGAATGCCAATGTAGAATGTTTCTGACGCTCAATAACCAAAGTTCCCTTGATACGATCAAAGCTGATAACTTTTGCATACAATTTTTCTGATTCGTCAGAAGATTCTTGCTCCAAACCCACTCCCCCCAACTGTTTGGTCAGGGTAATTTCATTACCTACAGCAATCAAAGCCGGGAAAGGGGTTTGTGCTGTGCGGGTCAGGCGCCGCTGGTTTTCAGGCAATGAGGATTGATCACTATCATAGGCCAGCCGATAGTTCATATCTTCCATCCATACCGGGCTATTTTGCCAGACGAGTTTTCCCCCTTTGGCGGCGGTCATTACTCGTTCCAGATTGTATTCCAGTTGAGTACTGTTGCCCACGTCCAGCCAAAACTGCCCCCCTTCGGTTTTGGTGATCATTTGACCACGCACGGTAAATCGGTTTTCGTTCTGTGCGCCTTCATAGAGAATTAAATCAATTACCTGTCCCTGTATCAGTTTTCCATCAACACCGGCTTGCTTAATCACCAGATAATGTTGATCAGTTTGATTGTCCCTTTCTTCTGGCACCGAATCCGGCTTCTGCTCTTCATCAAACTGGCTGTTGGGTTTGACTGGCAGCAATGCCCGATGTTCTACCAGATAAAAAGGCAGTTTGCTCAGGTCAGGCTTTGGTTTAAATAATTCACCCCCTAACCCCATACGGGCAGCAATGCGCTTTTGTAGTGACGAAACTTGATCAATCCGAATATTGGCTCGGTGATAAGTTAATGTCGGTTGTTGAGCCAGATAGCCTTGTTGCACGGCACGAAAATCACTGATGTTGGTGGTAAAGGTACGTGGTGCTCGCTGAGTGCCAAAGTATCCGAGCAGATAATTGACAATATCCAATTCGTGATCGTTGTCGTGTGCAATCCCTTTTAGTACTTTCTTTAATTCGTGAGCGTAATTTTGATGAGCATCATCATTGACAGAGCCTGGCTTAAATGGCCATTGATCGCCCCAAACTTGGTATCCTTCACGCTTAAAAGCCAATAATTTTGGCAACATGGCAATTTGCTGACAGCCGCAAGCCAGCAATTGTTCAAAGGGCAGCATAAATTGATGAAGTGACAACAGGCGTTGGGCGTGCTCACTTTCGGATAAGGGTTGTTGTAACTCATAGCAGGCAGGCAACGTATCGCTGACGGGATAATAGCGCCCCACATCGCGAGGCCGGCCATAAGGTAATAGCACGGGTTTATTCTGAATCAAGAGGGGATTGGGTAAACTGCTCTGAATTTGTTGTTTACTCACCGTAACGCTGATCCCGCCTTTGGCAATCACCCTCAGTGGGCCATCATGTTGCGCCAATTGATGAATCGGATCTTTACCCCACAAACGAGGATAGTAGCCTTCTTTTATTGACCATGACCAGCTATCCCCTTTAATCGGTTCAATCAGGGTCTTATCAAAATTTTCATTCAGTCTAAGGCGATTGACATTCTGAATCCCCTTAATCTCAAGCAGTTTATTAACCAGCCGGCTAAGATTGAGCGTGAGCCGCTTGGTATAATCACGGGCTGCCGGCAATTCAGGTATCCAGCCGTGTTCTAATCGTGGCCCTTCAAAGATTTCATCATTACTCATTCCCGCATCTTGTAATGTTTCGGTACTGAAACGCTGTGCCTCAGGCATCAGATACTGTTCTGCGGTAGTATAGACGGCAGCAAAAATAACTGGGATATCTTGTACCTTTACATCATCATCCAGTTCAATATCCAGTAATAGCGGAAAATCAACCGGATTTGTCCAGATAATCTGACTAACCCATTCACCAATATTGCGGTTCTTGGTCAAAAAATCGGTTAATTGTTGGGTGGCAGTCGCCAAATTCTCCTGACTATAGCGGGTCGGTTCCAGATAGAGCCAGTAATTTCCCCGCAACGTAAATTTTTTCGCCTCCTTACGCTCGACAAAGCTATATTCCCTTTTGCTGGCATCATACCAATAGGTATAACGTTGCGTTGTCGGTTCGCGGACTAATTGCACGTTACGGAACAGAAAATCCCCTTCCTGTTGTGATTTTGTCCAGTCACGGCTATGCAGATCCAGCAACGCCTTGCGGTAATCATCAGTGGTGATTGGCCCGCAAGTCAGTGTATTGTGCGGGCCAAATTCAGCGGGAAAAATCCCGTCTTGCTGTTTCTGCTCATTGAGGAGCGGGGTCAATAAGTCTGTTAAGGGAAGAGTATGGCGGTAAGACAAATCTGACACACCGTAGCTAAGCCCTTCCAAAAAAGTAACGCCGGGATCGTGTTCCGCCGTATCACTCCACAGTTTTCCGGCCTGTTGCTCAACCACCTGATGAGCCTGTTCCAGCAAGGTATCAAAGTGAATAGCATTTTTCACTTTGTGAAACAGTACATCTTTATCACTCATAGTTAATTTCCTCGGCATTGCAGCTTGTCTTCGGCTTCCCAGACTAAAATCAGCACTTCATTGTCTTTGGCTTCCACGGATGCGGTGATATCACTGTCTTTGGCCGCCTCTGACCGATGCAGCGTCAGACAAGTGACTCGCTCAACCAGTGGCTGTTGCTGAATGGTTGCCAGTAACTGGTAATAATTAATGCTGTTATTCAACATAACAGGACGTCGCTCATCGACACTCCAGGGCATATATATCTCACGGAGTTGCTGTCGTAGCTGGCGATAGCCAAAATCTTCGTTAACGTCTGGTTTAAAAATCACCTGATAATTGATTTTTACATCAATGTATTGAGGATTGCTGATCTCAATCTCAGCCCAGGGAGAGCCTTTTTGCTGTAACCATTCGGCCATTCCTTGCAGACGTGCCGGGTTTAGCACCGGACGCAAAGGGTCATCACTGTCGTTATATCGATTGGCCGGAATAATCGTCAGTTGCTGTTTTTCCAGAGCGGGGACTCGCGTGAGTTCATCATGGCCGGGATACTTAACATCAAAGATACTGACATAATGCTCTTTTAACAGTGTCGCCATATTGCCCCAAGTTAAAGCCCGGTTACGATGGGACAAGTGTTGAGCTCCCCGTGCAAAAAAGGCACTGTTGGATTCTGGTACACGTCCGTTCCATGATGCCCAGGGCTGATTAATCGACGCCACCACCATAATGGGTTCAACGGGACGCTGAATGGTGTCTGCCGGTAATGGCGTTAAGAAATGGCTGTTGCTGATGCTATCGGCATTCGTCAATGTCGCTGTCATGGCGTTATAGATCAGGCCACATAACCAGGGCGTCTTCCCCCATGAACCTTCATGTGTGGGGATAACCATGACGGCCTTTAACCAATAGCGCCCGGTTGGCATTCGGGAGGCTTGAACGGAAGCATCCACAGGTAATACAACTTGCCAGATGCCATCTTGATACAGGGACTTGGTTTCATCTTTAACCCACGCATCTAATGCAACCCATTGATTCTTATTATTCAGGTAATACCAGAAAACATTTTCGGGTTGCTGTGGCGATTTTAATTTCCAATACAGCGATAAGGTTTGTCCCGGTTTGATGTCAGTGACACCAAGATATAACGCGGGGTTCTCTTCCAATGGTTCAATTTCAGGGCCATAACCAAAGGGAGTTAGATGGTATGTCTTGAACGAGGTTTTACCGACATCTTTATCTTGCACCTTGAGAGCTGTCACCGCAGGCAGTGGTTGGCTGTCTTTGCCCTGTAGCTTGAGTACTGGCTCACTGAAAATAAAATTATCCAGACCCTCTGGCGCACTGGTTGCTGGCTCTTTATCTGAAAGCGTTAGTGTAACCTCTTTCCCCTTTCCCTCAGCAGTCAAGATTAGCCACTGGTTTCCACTACTGATTTGTGCCACCAGATTTTGGCTATTAATATCTTTATCAAAGGTAACCGTTATCTTTCTTTTTCCTTCTTCCATCACCAGTTGTGCAGAAGTCACTAATACGCCACCTAATACAGATTTATCCGTATCCGTTTCACTGAATAACCGAATCCCATCAGATGGCAATGATAACTGTGCTTGTGAATCCCAGGGTGTCGCAGTAATCCAATGCTGTTTATCTTTATTGCGTAGCCAGTACAGGTCACTGATATAGCCACGGTTTGCCAGTAAACTGGCATCCAACGCATATTGCAGGGCATTGCCTTGTTCATCCTGTCCTGCTTCAAATAAGGTGCCTTTAGTGAGTAGCTGTTCTGTGACTGTGGTATTCAGTTCTACAGATAAGGCAACTTGATCCGGTTGTGCCGGACGAGGAGATAACCCTAAAAGTTCCCGGTAATAGAGATTGCGATGCGCCGCCGGTAAGGTATTCAATAAGGATATTGGGGTTTCCAGTAATCGTAATACCGCTAACAGAAAAGCTTGATGAGGTAATAATTCCCCATTGGCTTCGATTTTTCCCTGATATAATTCGGCAAGTTTCTCCGGCGTATTATTCTCCATAAAGAAAAAATCATTCCAATGCTTATCAGTTTGATTAAAGGGAATTGTTTTAGTGTACTCCTCAATATATTGGAGTAATTGCAAGCTGGTTCGATTATCTAATTTAAAATCGCTCATCGGCACCAAGTCTGACAATTGTTTATTTAACTCAGTTAATTCCATAATATCACCTGTATGGCACAGCGATTCCTCTGTGAATAAATGCTTATTCACACCATTTAATTTCTATTTAATTCAGCCAATGCCTTAATTGACGGTGGCAAAGTTTTGTTGCGTGATAAAACTGCCTTTGCCTGATGTGGGGCTTAGGTAACTTGGATCAGGTTGAGGTGGATTTACATTATTATTTATGGCGGGTGATTGAGGCGTAAACATGGCCGTAAATTTTTGTCCTTTGATAATTAAGGCGGCTCCACTGGTACAGTGAAGAGCTTGCTGACTACTGTCTAACGCTGTGATAGTAATGGTGCCAGCTCCCGGTGTCATATGGGTTGTTGTGGTATAAGTTGCAGAAACAGTAACCCGTTTCTCATCCCCCAAAATGCAAACTTTTTTGCTGTTTACCTGTGCATGACCTGTTCCATTGATTTTAATCAAACCAGGAATGTTCACCTTTCGATTCCCAAATTGGGGCTCAAACTGTAACGTGTCACCGTCAACTACAATAGGTTCACTCATACCCCCTCCATTCCCCGGCCTTCACTCAGCGGCAGTGTTCCTTGAATTTGCTGATTGATATCGCTGCCCCGCAGGCGATACATAACTTGAATTTGTAAGGTACTCTTATTCTTTGGTGACTGACGAACCTGAATATCGGTAATATCTGCCCGTGATTCATAACGTAATACACTGTCATGAATATGGGACTCAATTTCAGCAAACAGTTCGTTACGGATATTTTCAAACACAAAATCATTTAATCCGCAGCCATAATTTTCACGCATCAAGCGTTCCCCCGGCTCAGTTTTGAACAGAATATGCAAACTTTGGCGCACATCTGCTGCTCCTTCCGCCATTTCCACTCCCTTTTCAAGGGAAAAAGCGGGAGGAAAAGCCCAACCACGACCATAGAGTTGTGTCAATATTTGGTTTTCCATTGTTCACCTTTCACTGGGTAAGATTAATTTTGCCACCCTTGATCTCAACACTGTTTTTGCCAGACAGATTGAGCGATTTATCCATTTGGGCATTCATGGTTTGTGCTTTCAGTGTTAATTCTTTTTTCGTTGACAGAGAAATATCTTTATCCTGCTGGAGTGCTATTTGATTTTCTCCCGCATTTATTTGGATTATTTTCTTTTTGCTATTAATCATGATTTGTTGTTGAGTTTCTCCTTTTTTCACCACCAGCATTTTTTCTTGATTATCTTGGGTAGGCTCTAAAGGTGCTTTATTTTTCGGGTTGTGCATTGCCCCTAAAATGACCGGATAACGTGGATCATTTTCAAAAAAGCCGACAATCACTTCATCCCCTGGTTCCGGGTAGAAACAAAAACCGCTTTCGTGGCTGGCGTAAGGTTTCCCCAATCGGGCCCATAAGAAGTCATTCGGACGATTCAATACCGGCAGAATAATCGGAATGCGGTTCAGGGCGGCTTTGTCTTGCTGATACTTTGCGACTATCGCAATATGTAATTCAGTGGCATCGGGCAACATCGGCAGATATTCCTGTTGTAAGCCAATGCTCAACGTCGTTTCCCAATCAATTCGTCGATTAAAACGATGGCGTACCGCAGTAATGCTTGCCGTTCCATCCAATTGTGCACCGAATCCGGTCAATTGAATGTTGTCCCCTAACTGATAACGTCCATGACCTTTAAGCAAGAATTCGCCTGTAACACCAGAGATACGCTGATTCAACAATAGCCCCTGTGCCAAATAGCCACTTTCCTGAGTCGTTAACGGGCTGCTGTAGCGAATGTCCCAACTTGCTTTATTTAAAGAGGCCAGCCTGTCAGGGGAGAGGGCTGCTTTGCCCATGGCAATACTGCCGTGGCGACCACCCGATAATTCCTGTTGTTTACTGATATCCCAACCACTGACTTCCAGCGAAGCAGGATTAAGATGGTTATCAAACTGCCAACTGGCATCTTTGACGATGATATCTTTTTTCTCATCCCCACGGCTTTTCAGGGTATGAATTGGGTTAGATTTCAGGGAGTCAGGCTCGATAAGCTGAACGCCTTCTGTCGTTGGCAACAACCACACACCGGTTGCCGATAGACGACACAACAGAAAACGCCAGTCTGAACAACGAAATTGCACCATTTGCTCATGTTTTTGATCTAATGCAGCAATCCGTCCAAAATGGGCTTTGATACCCGCCTGATTCAACAAGGTGTTCAGAATGGTTTTTTCGTTACTGGCCTTAAACAGTTGTGAGTGCTGAGTATCAACCATCAGTTGCAACCGATGTCTGACGACCAAAGTAAGCAATAATTGCTTATTTTTTATCTTCAACGTGTTACGGGTAATCAGGCCATTGAACAGTACCGATTTCCTGCCACCATCAATCATTTCCAGCCGCAGGCTTTTCCCTACCTGACAATGCGCCAGTTCTGCTTGTACATCTGCCTGGCTGAAAGCGGAAAGCGGTCTGTCCGGTAAGCTGAGTTTCAGCGTTGCACAAGGGATGCTGTTAACGCGGTAGCAGGTATCTGCATCAACGGCGGCCAACAGTGACAGTGTCTTGCCATCTGCAATGATTTTCAGTTGATGGCTCATCAGGCGTCTCCTCTGGTGGCCTGCAATATTTCACCTGGTACAAATCCGTTAAGATTATCCAGACCGTTTTGCCAGGCCAGCGTCAGGTAATCGACACCACCAGACAACGTTGAGGCTGTGCTGGCCGCCATCAGAGACAGTGAAACACCATCCTGTACCCGTAAGGCGATTTTCGCCGGTGATTTCAGGTTTTGTTCTGTCTCCTGTAAGACCAGACTTTCATCCGCCACCAATGTCAGGCTGACCCGTGCCCGCAAAGGGGTAGCATCACGATCAAACAAGGTGTAATTGACCGATAAGCCTTTCGCTCTGCCGGCAAAATAGCCGCGGTTTTCCCAACGCATTTTTCCCCATTTAATTTGCAGGAATCGCGTTTCATTACTGGTGGCATCTACGCTGCACAATTGCTTAAGCTGCATTAACTGAGCTTCAACGGGAGTTTTGTTGCCCGGCATCGTGGCGTCAAAGATCAGTTCAAGGGATAACCCCGCGGGCTTGGCCTGTACATAAATGCTGCTCTGTTTTTCGCTATTAATCGCCTGAGATTGTTGGTAATCCGTTTGATAATCCAGTTGCAGGGAATCGGGGTTATATAGGGACTGAAGGGTGCCTGCCCGTATTTTTCCTTCTCTGTCTTTATAAGCGTTAATGGTCAGCTTCGCTAAACCACGTTCTATTAAACTCATGGACGCCACCCTTCCTCATCGCGTAATGCCGCTAACACTTCGCGTTTAATTTTTTCAACCCAAATGGCTTCATCCAGACTTTCCTGAATCAAAGAATGGCCTTGTTGAGCGGATTCAGTCGTTTGTGTTGGTGCGGATGAAACTACTTTTGCCTGAATAATTAATTCTCTGATTTCTACTGTCATACTTTGACTCCCAACCAGCACATATCCTGATAGCGCAGTTCAAGGGTATTCACCAAGATGGCGTTACTGTTCGCATCAAAGTCACTGGTTTGCCAGCGTACCGGTAAGGCATTGCTCAACGTCCAACTGGACAAAGGCAGTGAATTTTCGTTTAACAGCATAATCACCACATCTGCATAGGCGATTTTCTCACCACGCAATACCCGATCAAACATCCAGGTCAAAGGAGAAACCGTCATCACACCACGCTCCAGCGTTAATGTGCCGTGTTGGATCTTCTCGGCCAGATAGTTATTGCGGGCGTTTTCGCCGCCTTGACTGTGTTGAGTGACTTGAAGTTCACGACTCAGGCCGGAAATACGTTGAAAACGGATATCCAGCGGATCAGGAATGCCATTAAAAATAAAACTCGCCATAAAGCGGTGGGATACCACAGGGGTGTAATAATCGTTCATTGTGCTCTTTCCTTCTTAAGACAAAAGCGCTCCCGTTTGGGTATCAAATACCAAACTGATTTCGATAAATTCAGCGGGAGACAAGGCAGCCAAAGCGACTTTCATGATCATTTTCCCGGCACGGATATCCTCTTCAGTCATCGTTTCATTTACGCCTAACAGCACAGTAAATGCCTCATCTTCCCGTGAACCATACAAGCCGCCCTGTAACCACAGTTGCCGTAACCAGTTGTAACTTTGCCCCTTACATTTCATCCACGTCAGTTCGTTATTAGGCTCAAAGAGATACATACGGGCCAATTGCGCCAAATGAACAGTGACATAAGAAACCAGACGTCGTGTTTGCAGGTAACGCCACGGCGAGCTATCTCTGTTTTCCAGTGTGCGGCATCCCCACACACGTATGCCTTTGCCGGGGAAAGTGCGGATCACATTGAGTGAAGCACCATTGGCGTTAAACAGCACACTCCCTTGCAGATAAGACTTAACCGGCCGAATAACCTGAGAGAGGGCTATATTGGCTGGTGCTTTCCACACGCCGACTGCACTATCTGTGTGCTGGATAACTGCCGCAATGGCTGCGGTGGGAGAAAGCACGATATTTTGCAGGCTGGATACATCCTGATAAGTGGTTTCCAGACGAGGCCAATAAGCGGCTCCCCATTGGCGATGCTCTGGTGAAAGACCTTCCAGACATTGCCGGGCCTGTTCAACCTCATCCGGCGCATCCAGCAGCACAAATAGATTGGCGCGGATCTGGCTTAGTTGCAGCAGTGTCATCCAGCTTTCAGACCACAAATCGACCAAAGTGTGTTGGTCATCAATCATACTGTCATTCAATCGGGCAATATCCGGCGCCAAAATCAGGGTAATCTGTGATTCCCCACCGATAGCTTCTGACACCGCATCAGACCTTAATGCTGTTATCAGTACTTCGGCTTCTGCTTGGGTCATGTTTGCTGAGGGCATATTGCCTTGCAGAGGCAAAACAAAAGCCTGTTGCCCGCCATTATCGAAATAGTGTCTGACCGCCCATGCCATCAAATGATGGTCGCCAAATAGCCGACTATATTCCGCCAGATTGTCGATACGAACTGCGGTTTTTGCTTGTTGTGAATTGTGGGCTGTATAGCCGATAAATACCGGCACTGCGCTAGGTATCTCTTGCTGACCTGTGGTGATGATACTTTCTGTTAAAGTTACGCCCGGTTGAATTCTTTCCATCATCATCTCCTTTCATTGGGTGAGATAGGCACTGCTAATACAGTGCCTGGTGTTTAATCTCGGAGATTACTGAGCAACATCCTGCGTAAATTGCAGAACGATAAATTCAGCCGGTCGCACGGCGGCCAGACCGACTTTCATGATCATTTTGCCGTTTTTAATTTCGGTATCAGACATGGTGATACCCTGACCAATATGGACAAAATAAGCCTCTTCCGGTTTATCCCCCATCAAGGCATTTTTTTGCCAGAGGGTATAAAGGTATTGGTCAACGGCAGCTTTGGCACGCATCCAGGTCGGTTGATTATTGGTTTCAAATAATACGGCTCGCAGTGCCTGACGGATATCTCGTTCGACGGAATTGAACAGGCGACGGACAGGAATGTAGCGCCAGTGGGTATCGTTGGTGTCGGTACAAGTACGGGCTCCCCAAACCATTATGCCTCGATCAGTAAATGAACGAATGACATTAATGCCTTTGTTATTCATGCTGCCTTGTCGTTCGTCATCGACTTTATCCGTCAATCCTTTGATACCGGTAAGTGCAACGTTGGCTGGCGCTTTCCAGACACCACGCTGGTTATCTGTTTTGCAATAAATTCCAGCGATAGCGGCACTGGGTGGAATGATAACTGTACGCAGTTTTTCCCGCTTCAATCTGTCATCAATTTCCTGTGCGAGTTCTTTATTTATCTCTTTAAGTTCCTTTAGATTTTTCGGTTTATTCTTGTCTGATGCATCTTTGTATCCACTGATAAGAATCTCTTCCTCGTTGAGGGGAGGGGAAAATTTCAGGTTCGTTTCTAACGCAGGATAATAGATGGCGGCCTTAGTGTTATTTGCCACATCATTTACTGGATTGCCATCATGGCTGTCAGCAATCAGAAAATAGCCGACTTTGTTATCATTCAGCAGCGTGCTGACTGCACGATAGACTTTGCTTTTATAACCCTGATCCTGTTCTGGACAAACCAACAGCGTGATATCCCCTTTTTGTTCTATCACATTAGGAATGGAGTCCAGAGCCAAATCGTCACTGACATTGTTTAGTGGGTAGATATAACAAGCCCCACCCCCATTTTGAAAATAGAGCCTCAAGGCTTCTACGGCTTGAGATAGATTGACTTCCTCAATATTGTGAATCCATTTTTTGGGTTCTTCTTCATCTGCCGAGAGAGTTTGAACTTTGGGAGTTTCCTGGGTTTCAGTCTCAGTCTCTTTATTCTCGATTTTTTCTTTATTGGCCTGTTCTTTTTCTGTTGTGCCTTTTGTTGCACCATCAGAAGAGGCTTCAAGACTAGAACGGATGACAATTTCTGTCACTGACGCCAAAGAAAAAGAGGAAGTAAATTCAAGCCAATTGCTGATACGAATACAGGTTTGGGTTGGCACCGCAGTTTTAGGGGTAAATTTGCCGATAAAAACAGGCACGGCAGTTGGGCTGTTGCTAACAGACAATGCAAGGGATGCATCCTCTTCAATATAAACACCGGGCCCTTTTAAATTAGCTGGCATAATAATTCCTTATCAATCAATATGATTAATGCTGTTCTACATCTTGCGTAAACTGGAGGATGATAAATTCCGCAGGCCGAACAGCAGCCAGACCGATTTTTACTATCATTTGTCCTTGCTGAATCTGTTCTGGTGTCATCGTGATCCCCTTACCAATCTGCACGAAGTAAGCTTCTTCTTCCTTACTGCCAGCCAATCCCCCTTGTTGCCATAAGCCATGAAGATAGTTGCTGATTGCCGCTCTGACACGTTCCCAAGTCGGCTGGTTGTTAGGTTCAAACATGGCGAAGCTCATGGCACGCTTAACATCTCGCTCAACGGTATTAAACAGGCGGCGTACAGGGACATAGCGCCAGTTGTCATCGTCTTGCAATGTTCTTGCTCCCCAGACGGTAGCGCCGGTATTGCTGAAATTTCGAATCATATTGATGGCACGGCCAGAGTTATATGCCCCCTGAACTTCATCCGTGATCAGAAATGCAGGCTCCAGCCCCCCTTTCAATGCGATATTGGCGGGCGCTTTCCAGACTCCGCGAGAGAGATCGACGGAGGCGTAAACTCCGGCTATAACAGCACTTGGTGGAATGTTAGTCTTGGCCCAATCAGCTTTCAGCCACGGGTAGTAAACTGCGGCGAACGCTGTGGCGTCATATTTGTTCTTAACTGTCTCCGCATCCGCGATAGTCAACGCTTCTTCAGGGCCATCAAAAATGGCAAATAACCCTTTCCCCGGTTGGCATAAAGTTGCTGCGGCTGTTTTAATATCTTCACCCGCAGCAACCAGTAAAGTGACATCATCTAAGGTTGGAATCACTTTTTCTAAGCTACTGGTCTTAACGAGATAGCAGTAACCTCCGCCATTGGTAAAATAAGCCCGCAGAGAAACTGACAATGTATCTTTTGCATTAAAATTGTTTGATACCTTATTAAGGTATTCCATCCAGGAATTAATTCGGAATGCAGTGCTTTCGGCAATAATATTATTTTTTTCATTCACTGCAAAAACAGGAACAGCGGTGGCACTATTAGATACAGATAGCGCCAGACTATTTAATTCTTCAATATAAACGCCAGGATAACTGGTATTGGTTGTCATAAGAAATACCTTTATACGAAATGATTAACTCTATCAATGCCTCAAACAGCCTGCATAGTTACGCGATCGGCTGTCAGAGTAATTTCCTGAACAGCGATGTCATTGCTGGTGGCATCAAAGGAAGGAGACGTCAGCGAGGTAGGAAAAGCATTAGCAACATTCCAGGTCATTAATAACTCAGTGCCTGCATCATTGGTTAAGCTAATAGTAATATCTTTTTTCTCAACCTGATTAAGTTGGATAGAATTAATCCAGTCAAATAATTCTGTTTTGCCCGGAAAAACCCCCTTACGCAGAGTAATATGAATAGGTTGACGCTGCCCCGGCATTTTGAACCAATTCCCCACGCCATCACGGTATTCAATGGTTTCATAATTAATATCCAGCCCTGAGACACTGTTAAATGGGATTTTTTCATCGCCAACAGAAACAATGAAACGATAAGAGGGAATTGGATATTCAACTGCAATTTGAGATGCGCTTATAGACATAATAGCCTCTTTTAAAAAAATGGTATGGTGAATTTCTTTGAAATAGGATGTAAAACTATATATTTGGAGAAAGCTACCGCCACAAAATGACAGTGAATATCATTCTAAAAATTTTTTGTGGCCATATCATGCTTACATTGATATTTACAATCGATACCTAAATCGATATTTATATCAATGCTCATCGTGCCGAAAAATCTATAATGAGTACATTGCCAATAATGCAATTTGCTTTTTATGCAATTTAATTCCTGTGATAAAAATATTTTTGTTAATTGTTACTTTATAATGTTTAATATATGTTAAAAAATAATTCAATAAATAAAATATAAGATATTAAAAATGAAAATAGAGTTAAGTGAAAAGCTGCTATTAGGGTTATTAGGAAAGAGGTTATATGAAATGGAAAATACAGATGTGATTTCAAAAGCTGGGCCTGAATTGATATCTGCTCAAAGAACTATTATCTCAATAATAGTTCCTTAAGCAGAACTGCATAAATAAAATGACAAACAAGCTATATAAGGCGCTGAGGTTCTGATTCATTCAGTTCAGTCAACGATAATTTCACCGGAACAGATTTAGATGTTGGTGTACCCGTACCATTACCAATACTATCCATTGGCACTAACGGATTAGCTTCCGGGTAATAGGCCGCAAGGTTTCCGCGAGGAATGGTATAAGGAACAAGTTTAAAACCATACACTTTACGCTCAATACCGTCATGCCATATTGTCTCGATATCAACCCGATCCCCTGCCTGATACCCCAATTGAGCAATATCTTCTGGGTTTATAAACAAAACTTCCCGCTGACCATAAACACCACGATAACGATCATCCAAACCATAAATAGTCGTGTTGTATTGATCATGCGAACGTAATGTCTGCAAAGCAAAGGGAATTTCAGCTCCGTCGATTTGTGGAAACAGTGTTTTTGGTAATGGTGCGTGGCTAAACTGGGCTTTTTTACTCGGTGTCAGAAAACGCAGTTCTGCCGCAGCATTGCCAAGATAGAAACCGCCCGGCTGTCCACATTTTTTATTAAAGTCAGCAAATCCGGGAATAGTTGCCGCAATATGATCACGGATTTTGTTGTAATCTCCGGCTAATTCCAGCCAGTTAATTGTTGGGGTGTTGCCCAAAACCGCATCGGCAATACCTGCAATAATGGCAGTTTCAGAACGTTGGGTATCAAATAGGGGTTTATTCACTCCCTCGGAAGCATGCACCATGCTGAAAGAGTCTTCTACCGTCACAAACTGGGCACCACTGAGCTGGATATCCTGTTCAGTACGCCCCAATGCAGGCAGGATCAGAGCATCTTTTTTACCGGTAACAAGATGACTCCGATTTAATTTTGTACTGATATGAACAGTTAAGTCGCAATGCCGAAGCGCTTCTTCTGTACGTGGACTATCAGGCGCAGCAGCGGCGAGGTTCCCTCCTAAAGCGATCAGCACTTTCACTTGATCCCGCAACATAGCTTCCAGCGCTTCGACGACATTATGGCCGTGGGCACGAGGCGGTTCAAAACCAAAATGGTTTGCCAGGTTATCAAGGAAATATTGGGAAGGTTGTTCATTTATCCCCATTGTCCGGTTTCCTTGTACGTTGCTGTGACCACGAACCGGACATACGCCCGCACCGGGTTTACCCAATTGGCCAAACAGCAATTGCAGGTTTGTAATTTCACGAACGGTGTCCAAAGCGTGTTTATGTTGTGTAATCCCCATCGCCCAGGTACAAATAACCCGTTCGGCGTTCTGATAAATATCAGCAGCCTCGCGTAACTGTGCCTGCGTTAAGCCTGATTGTTCCTCAATAAACGACCACTCAGTAGCAGCAACTTCCTGCAAATAAGCCCCCATACCTTCGGTGTAGGCCGAAATAAAATCTTGATCAAAAATACCTGCTTTTCCGGCATTCGTCAGTGCGTTATGGGTTTCTAAAAGTGCTTTGACCATACCCCGCACAGCCGCCATATCTCCACCCAGTTTAGGCTGATAGTAACGATGGCTAATATTACCCGCTATTGGCGTGATCACTTCGAGTGGTTTTTGTGGATCAGCAAAACGTTCTAAGCCACGTTCACGCAATGTATTGAAGGTGACAATTCTGGCGCCATGCTCAGCGGCATGCCGTAAGCTATGCAACATTCGTGGATGGTTTGTACCGGGGTTTTGACCAAATACAAAGATGGCATCAGCGTGATCAAAATCATTCAGGCGAATGGTTCCTTTGCCAACACCCAAACTTTTCAGCAACCCATAACCGCTTGCTTCATGGCACATATTCGAACAATCTGGGAAATTATTGGTTCCCAATACCCGGCCAAATAACTGATACAACCACGAAGCTTCATTACTAGCCCGACCAGAAGTATACAGCTCTAACTGATTGGGGTTATCCATTGCCTTAATGTGTTTGGCAATAAGAGAAAAAGCCTGCTCCCAACTAATGGGTTCATAGTGATCCGTTTTACGGTTATAACGCATCGGTTCAACGACCCGTCCTTGATATTCCAGAAAATAATCACTTTGTTGGTAGAGTTTACTGACGCTGTATTTGGCGAAAAATTCGTTGTCTACATGGCGACGGGTCGCTTCCCAGGTAACCGCTTTAGCCCCGTTTTCGCAGAAACTGAAAAGGCTTTTGTTATCATCTCCCCATGCACATCCCGGACAATCAAAGCCTTTGGGTTTGTTCATGCGCATCAGGTTAACCATGTTTTTTAATGCTTGTTTACTATCAAAGACAAAGCGTGTTGTTGCCTCCAATGAACCCCAACCGCCCGCAGCAGCACGATAAGGTTCTATTTTTGTTTTGAATTTCATAACAATCTCGATTTTTTAACATGGTGGTCAAAAAATTGGCCACGGATTGGCAGATGAATCAGGAACGACGAACTGATTTATTGTGATATTTATTCCGTTCTTATCCTGTTTTGCAAGTGGAATTGAAGTGGGCGGTGAAGCCTCTTAGAAAATTTTTCGGCGGATAGGCCATCCCTGATTTATATCATATAAAATAATATCGTGGTGTAATATGTACTATCGTGATGAAACTGGTTGTTTGCTCTTAGATAAAAAAGATAAATTAGATTATTTCAGTCAGCAAAAGGCCTTTATTAAAAATAAAGCCACTGCCCTTACTGTTTATAATGAAATGACCCAAAAAACACCATTATGGTTACGTCTGTCTTTTACTATAAGAGATAAAATCTCAAGCTTTACGGGTGTTAAAAAAATTCACGGGTTCTCTGGTGGGCATTTAAAAGAAACACTGCATGACGGAAGCTATATTGATTTTTTCAAGATTGTACGTATTAATGATAATGAAATGTGTCTCTTGTCGAAAGATATACACTTAACGGTTTTGATATCCCTGAATATTTTCTCTGATAAGAATCATGTCAGTGGTTGTACAGCAACAGCAACAGCATCTGTCATTACCCATAATTTTTTTGGGAAAATGTATATGATACCGGTATCTCTCACACACGGTATTATTGTAAAGAGTATGCTCTCTAAAGTTAAGTTCCCACAAAAAACTCAATGATATATGTAGCGAAATCTAAATGGGAAAATGTTATCAACACAGCACGCCTCCAGCTATGACATTTTCCCCACGACAAAATAAACAAACGTGCCAACATAATTACCAATCACATAACCCACTGTGCCAATGACCATAATCGGCCCGACCAGAGTATTCCAACCCCGGCTGATTGCCATTGCTGCTGCTGTAGTTGGCCCACCAATATTGGCGTTACAAGCAAGAATGTTCTCTTCCAAACTGAATTTAAATACTTTCCCCGCCGTGAAGGTGAGCACCAAGTTAATCATGACAATGATGAAAACAAAGACAAACAATAACGGTGCATTGCTGATAATGGCGTGGATTGATGCTGGTATACCGATAACGACAAAAAACATATAAATAGCGTAAGTCCCAAGCTCCTGAGTACCGTTTAGATTGCTGAATGTTTTTTTGAAAATCGACACAAGGATAAATGTCACCGTGGTAAGGAGCAGATATTTATCAGATATCAGACTAAAAACCAGCTCTTGATAAATATTGTCGGGTTGCCCAAATAATGCCTTTAACCATGATGACAGGTGGAATGATAAAGCGACGATAAAGATTGACCATGCCAACGATAATGCAATGTCTTTCAGGGCGATATTTTTCGGTTTCCAATAAGCTGCGGCGAAGGTCTGGGAGTTATCCAGATTGGCATCATTATCTATCGCATCTGAATAAGGACTTCCCCAGAACTTCCTTGCCACTGTCCAGCCCGATATAACGATCAGGATAATAAAATAACCTGCCATCATCACATGATCAGCCACAATGGTGGATGCAACCATACTCTGAGAAGGTTCTAATTTAGCTGCCATCGCTGCAAAGTTGACACCTCCTCCTGTATAAGATGCGGAAATCATGCCACTGATTTTATCCAGTTCGGGAATATATTTCCTGAGCAGATGGAAAGCGACAATCGTTCCAATCATGGTGGCAATAGAGGAAATTAAAAATAATATCAGTAACCGCCAACTGCCTTTAATCAGGTTTTGTAAATTAGTTTTGAATAACAGCAGTGGAATAGCTAAAGGGACAATATATTCCCAGACGGCATCATAAACAGAGGCTTCAGTCGGAATAATATGTAAATTGGAGGCTAATATCGCTATTACCAGAGCAATAATCGCACCCGGTATTTTAGTCGCCCATTGATACTTCTGCTCAAACATAATTGCACAAGTTACTGCAATCATAATAAAAGCCCAAAGCATTAATGAATTATCAGCGCTAATTAAGGTACTTTTCATTATTCGCCCCTGTAATAATCTTTATTTAGTTAAAGCCAATATATCTGCCGTATTTCAAATTGTAGCTTTATTTATCTACGCATTAAACTTCAAGTTGCAATTCACAACACTATATGAAACCTGATTTCTCCCCGCTTCGCGGGGAGAAATCACACGCATCTTGAAGTTAGATTGGTATATCTGCATCTACAGCGCCATAAATGGCGTTACTGTTTTTATAAAAAGCCCACGAGGAATTACCATAATCATAGTGCCACCATTCCGTCGGTAAATTAGTAAAACCAACCTGAGTCATGGCGTGATACAGTATCCTCCGGTATAAAGTAGCAGGCGTGTTGTTTTCCGGTGTATTTTCTAACGCAGCGGTATAAGATAGCGCCGCCACTTCATCAAACTCAGTCCCCATAAACAATGCCTTTCCAGATGTCATGTCAAACAGCGTCACGTCCACGGCTCCTCCCGTCAGATGGGGGCTAATCGGATTGTGTGCCGTCGGAGCCGGTGCCACAAATTGTTCCAGTAATTTTTTTTGTTCTTCAATGGATAATTGGCTGTATTGCTCAGCTATTTTAGCCTGCGTTTTTTCCTGTAATGCCTGCTGAGTTTCCCGTGAACGCCATCCATCCAAAACCAAAATCCCTAAATGAGATGGTAACAATTGCGAGGCTTCCACTAATTTTTCAGCCACACTTTTTCTTACTGCACAATATTCAACAGAACCTTTTATACCTGCAAGAAAATAGATGGGTTGCGATTTTATTTTATCTGTCTCAGGAATTATCTCTAAAGATTCATGACATTCATTGATAGGTATTTTATTAATGCTGCTCCATTCAAAAATTCTTTCCGTAACGATTTTTTCCACATTCAGAGAGTGCAACATACTCACCTTTATATTTATATTGCTTTTCAAAATATTACGTTAAATGGACTTTACTGATGATTTGTTCATTACGCAAGATGAAATGCCAAACCTTATATGACAAAATAGGAACTTGTCCCTGATTCCCTAATATCTGGAGGAGAAATACCCTAAACGGTATTCACAGCACAGCATGACCCAAGACCATTCACTACAAGATCATCAATTACAAGTAGAAGCCATTAAATGTGGCACCGTCATCGACCACATTCCGGCCCATGTCGGTTTTAAGTTACTGTCACTATTCAAACTCACAGAAACCGACCAACGCATTACTATTGGTCTGAATTTACCTTCCAATCAATTGGGTAAAAAAGATCTGATCAAAATTGAAAATACGTTCTTGACAGAACAGCAGGCAAATCAACTCGCTATGTATGCGCCACATGCAACTGTGAATAATATTGAAAATTACGTTGTCGTGAAGAAGATGCCAATCAACCTGCCAGAGCAGGTTGACGGTATCCTTGTATGCCCGAACAGTAACTGTATCAGTCATAATGAACCAGTAGAAAGCAGTTTCCGTGTTATGGAAGCCGCTAACGATGTTGTCGTTTGTTGCAAATACTGCGAAAAAGAGTTTGATCGTCAAGCTGTCATCAGCAACGATTAAAATCCCGCAGTTGATGCTGGCCAGAGGGGGACTATAATGTTGACCTCGCAAAATTTTCCATTCTGACGTTAAACAGGAGTTTCTAATGTCACATTCCATTCATACCGATAATGCACCAGCCGCAATCGGCCCTTATGTCCAGGGCGTTGATCTGGGCAGCATGGTTATCACTTCCGGTCAGATCCCTGTTGATCCGAAAACGGGTGACGTTTCTGAAGATATTACGGCACAAACCCGCCAATCACTGGAAAACGTCAAGGCTATTATTGAACAATCTGGTCTGAAAGTAGCGAATATCGTAAAAACTACAGTGTTTGTTAAAGATCTGAATGACTTTGCTACAGTGAATGCAGCCTATGAAGCATTCTTTACTGAACATAATGCGCCTTTCCCTGCTCGCTCATGTGTTGAAGTTGCTCGTTTGCCAAAAGATGTAAAAATCGAAATCGAAGCTATCGCTGTTCGTAGCTAATTCATCGCATTATCAACCCTGATAGCTCAATATCAGGGTTGATCTGCTCTCTTTTTGTCCCCCACTTCTTCCCAGAATAACTTCTCTTTTCTTTGTCTTAGATCAACTTATTGCATGGTATATTGACTACAAAAACCCACATATTGTGCTTAAATGTAAATATATAACTACATATGGTGTTTATGCACAAGATTATCCACACCAAATTAAAAACTGGTCATCATGCAGTTTTGTTTTAGTTTATGGATAACATATTGAGGAACCCTATTGTGAAAACGGTTGTGATGCAGCGCAGTGATCATTCAGTTAATGTTGAGAAAAAAGCTCTCCATGAATGGCATGATCGACTAGATCAGGAAATTCGCGGTCTGATCGAACAAAACGATCTACCTTTACTCAATGAAAATGCCAATAAAGACGCTAAGGTGATCCCTACTCAGCGGGATTTACTGGCAGGGATCGTCGCCAGACAGTATGCCAAACAATATATGCTGCCGGGTGATGTTGTTCTGGCACATGAAAAGGGAGAAATTCACTACCATGATCTGGATTATGCCCCATTTTTCCCGATGTTTAACTGTATGTTAGTTGACTTACCGGGCATGCTGACCAAAGGTTTTAAGATGGGTAATGCCGAGATTGAACCGCCAAAATCAATCTCCACAGCAACTGCCATTACAGCCCAAATTATTGCACAGGTTGCCAGCCATATTTATGGCGGTACAACCATCGACCGTATTGATGAAGTGCTCGCGCCGTTTGTTGAAGCCAGCTATAAAAAACATTTGGCCATCGCAAAAGAGTGGAATATTACGGATCACACAGCCTATGCTAAAGCCCGCACCGAAAAAGAGTGTTACGATGCTTTCCAGTCTTTGGAATACGAAGTGAACACGCTGCACACCGCCAACGGGCAAACACCGTTTGTGACATTCGGTTTTGGACTGGGAACATCAAAAGAATCCCGTTTGATTCAAACAGCTATTTTACGTAACCGTATTGCTGGCTTAGGCAAGAATCACAAAACCGCCGTATTCCCAAAACTGGTTTTTGCCATTCGTGACGGGCTGAATCATCAGTTTGGTGATCCTAACTATGACATCAAATTATTGGCTCTGGAATGTGCCAGCAAGCGCATGTATCCCGATATTCTTAATTATGATCAAGTGGTTAAAGTAACCGGATCATTTAAAACTCCAATGGGTTGCCGTAGCTTTCTCAGTGTTTATGAAGAGAATGGTGAACAAATTCATGCAGGGCGCAATAATCTGGGGGTAATAAGCCTGAATCTTCCCCGTATTGCGATTGAAGCCAAAGGCAATGAAATACGTTTTTGGCAGCTACTGGAGCAACGCTTGTTGGTTGTCAGAAAAGCATTAATGACCCGAATTGAACGCCTTGAAAACACCAAAGCACGGGTTGCCCCTATCCTCTATATGGAAGGCGCTTGTGGAGTAAGGTTGCAAGAAGATGACAATATTGCCGAAATTTTCAAACATGGGCGGGCTTCTATTTCGTTAGGCTATATTGGTATCAATGAAACGATTAATGCGTTATACGGTGATCACATTCATCTATTTGACGATAAACAACGTCGCCAAAAAGCAATCTCTATCGTCAAACGCTTACGCAAAGCGGTTGATACCTGGAAACAGGAAACCGGATATGGATTCAGTTTATACAGTACGCCAAGTGAAAGTTTATGTGACCGTTTCTGTCGCCTTGATGCCGCTGAATTTGGCGTGATCCAGGGAGTCACGGATAAGGGTTATTACACCAACAGTTTTCATCTGGATGTAGAGAAAAAAGCCAATCCCTACGATAAGCTGGATTTTGAAGCACCTTATCCCCCATTAGCGAATGGTGGTTTTATCTGCTACGGTGAATATCCCAATCTGCAACATAATTTGAAGGCATTGGAAGATGTATGGGACTACAGTTATTCCCGTATCCCTTACTATGGAACCAATACTCCAATTGATGAATGCTATCAATGCGGTTTTACCGGAGAATTTTCCTGTACCAGCAAAGGGTTCACTTGTCCCCGTTGTGGTAATCATGATGCAGCGCATGTTTCTGTGATCCGACGGGTTTGTGGATATCTTGGCAGCCCTGATACCCGTCCGTTTAATGCAGGTAAACAAGAAGAGGTAAAACGTCGCATCAAACATCTCAACAGTGGGCAAATTGGCTAATATCATGAATTACCATCAATATTATCCGGTTGATGTGGTTAATGGCCCCGGAACCCGCTGTACCCTGTTTGTGGCTGGCTGTTCCCATCAATGTCGTGGCTGTTATAACCAAAGTACATGGCGGACTGACTCAGGTCGTCCCTTCACACAGGCTGTTGAAGATCAGATCATTACTGATTTGAAAGATCTCCGCATCAAACGGCAAGGGATATCATTATCTGGCGGCGACCCTCTTCATCCCTCCAATACGCCCGATATTCTCAAATTGACCAAACGGATAAAGAGAGAGTGCCCGGATAAAGATATTTGGCTATGGACAGGTTATGTACTCCACGAGTTAAGCGGTCTCCAACAAGAAATAGTCGGTTATATTAATGTGTTAGTTGACGGAAAATTCGAACAGGCTCTGTACAATCCAGCGCTAATCTGGCGAGGCAGTAGTAATCAGGTTATTCACTATTTACGGTAACTCATTAGGATAATTTTATGATATGAAATTTGCAGCACTGATTATTAACGCCGCCAATGTAATTTTTTACCAAAGCCAAGCGTGTTATCCACCATTTTTATCTCATTCAGGTTCAATTGCCAAATAGGCGATTTTGCTGTTATCGCAACAGGAAAGCGGTGGCAGTAGCTTGCTCTGGCAACTGTTTCATCCTTACCTGTCAATGGGATGACTTCACCACGAAACTGAATGCCTCTGATCTGGGCAACATTGTGAGTTTGCCCGGCAATAGTACCTGCAACTACAGCGTTTTCCTGCATCATTTTACCGTGGCGTGTATCAGGCTCAGTCATAAACCAGAGTGTCATTTTATCGACATCAAAAACATAGAAACAATTTGCGCACCATAAATCCTGATTTGAAGAAGTACAAATTGTGAAGACATGTTGCTCGGCAATATACTGGCAGATTGTTAAGATATCTTTATTCAATTCCATCTAATTCCATACTGTTATATTTGCTTATCTCAATCAGAACACATCTGGATATTGATCCAGCAATGTGTTCTGATATTTGTACAGTAGTATAATATTTAATCTGATTTAACTATAAGTTATTTATAGATTTCTGCAACACCATGCAGTTTATCGTGGCCAGTAGCAGAAATAATGCGGAAATAAACTGCTCCAGCTTTGTCAGCTTTTTTGGACAACTCTTCTGTCAGGTTATCCAGTGTTTCTGCTCCCGCCACAGAAACAACACCAATCTTCTTCCCTGTAGCATTTCTTACTTCAGTTGCCGCAAAAGAACCAAATGAAACAGCACATAGTGTTAAAGCAACAGCAATAAATTTTGCATTTCTCATTTTTAGATCCTTTGTCTACTTTTCAATATAAAGGGTATTTCTCTGTGATTTGGATCAAGTTATACGCTTCTTCAAAAAATGATAATTAGCAATTCTTGCTATAGTTTTTCAGTTATTTTGAATGAAAAATGTTGTCACTTACTGTTAATAAATATGTAATTTAATATAATTCATCATGTTGTATTGTTACAAAAACTACAATACAGTCTATAGTCTCATCATGACTTAATCACATACGGTATTTATACCTTTGTAATTATTTAATATAAATAATGAATATTAACAAATCTGATTGGTATCTTTACTTGATAAAAACCGAGAATGGGTCTTTATATACCGGAATTACTACAGATATTTCCCGTCGTCTGGTACAACACAGTACAGGAAAAGGGGCGAAAGCTTTGAGGGGAAAAGGCTCATTGACTCTGGTCTATCACAGTTTAGTACGGGACAAGAGCACAGCATTAAAGCTGGAATACCGGATAAAGCAACTAAACAAACAGCAAAAAGAGAGGCTGGTTACAACCCAACCTCTCTGTATAGTAACCTATTTGTCAGAGACTTCATGAGAATAGACATTGTTGCCAGAGTATCTCCAGCATGACTTCAATGTGCATTTACTCCTTCTGTATTTACATCTTGTAATGACATCTTATAGTTACACATAGTCAAAATGACTGGGATATGTGACTAAGCCATGACAATCATCCAGCGAGACATCAGCCAGTGTGTAAACCTGAAAGAACTCCTCACTATCAGGCCATTGGCAATGTAATTGGTACTCTTTAGCAAGCCTGAAACCAAAACGGTGATAATATTCAGGTTTACCAAGCACGACTACTGCACCATAACCAAACTCATTCAGGCTATCCAAACCTTCATACACTAACTTCTCACCAATGCCCTGACAACGATATGGTTCAGACACGACTAATGGTGCCAATCCAACCCAATTATGATCCTGACCATTGATGTCAACAGGTGTGAAACCAACATAGCCAATGACGTGACCTTCATCGTCAGTCGCAACAACCCCTAGCGTCAACAAGCCATCTTCTCTTAATCTATGAACTAACTCAGCTTCTGTCGATGTCTCAAAGGATTCTCGCAGCAAGCGATCAATACCCATGGCATCAACCGGAATTTCGACCCTGATTAACATGACGATAACGCGCGATCGTTCTGATCTACGCCCTCTTTTTGTTCCGCTTTGATAAATTGAGTTAACGATAATAAACCAAAACAGAAAGTGGATTTAACCTAACACCAGTCAGATCCCTTTTCGCGAAAAGGAACATGTTATTTTGCCAAAATACTGTGATATTTCCTGATACTACCTCAAGAATTGATAATAAAATTCTATCACTGAGATCCAGTAAATCAGTACCCGTGACATTTGCACGGAACCCATCCCAAATCAATATATTTTCACTATCAGTCTGGCGATAATTCTTGATTACGGTTAATGCTTTCGCTGCCGTTTCATAAAAATCTTCAATTCCCGCAGTTCACCATTACGCAGTATCCCAACAAAAATCCCCAGGAGCATATACACGACACCAAGGAACAGGATCATTGCAATATCCCCTAGCATACTTTGCAAAGGCATGTTCATTTGGTTTATTCCTGCAATAATTTTGGTTGCCCATGTGGATGGCAAAGCTGATGAAATCGCTCTTACCCAATCAGGCATCGCCTGAACCGGCCAGATAGTCCCCGAAATGTAGAAAACAGGCGTAGTGATAAACGCTAATGTCAGATAAATCATTTCCACACTGCGCAAACACTCTGTTACCAGTTTACTTAATCCCAATACTGCCAGCAGAAATGGGAAAGTTATCAGCAATAATTGATAAATTGGGGCATCCTGCCGATATCCTAATACCCATGGCCACAGAACAAAAAAGATCACAGACAGAAACAGCCAAATAGGCAACAGCGCAGACAAAGCCCCCAGATAGACAGGAAGTGGTGGTTTACCTTTAGGAGTGCTACGTATAGTGATACTCACACGCACACAAGCAATCAAAAAGGAGTGCTGCAAAAGCATCACCAGTAGTCCGGGAAAAACAATTGCGGCATAACTGATCCCCGGATTGAATAATCCAATGGTTTCTCCTTTAATCGGTTGCAGCAACACGTTCACCTGTTCCGTACTGAAACCGGATTTCAGTAATAACTGTGCATTATATTCAGATAATAACTGTTGATACGCCAACGCCAAATCCTGCTGAATCTGCCCATTGGCAAGGCGGTTCGTCGCGTCACCATAAACCGGTACTGTCACATTTTTCCCGCCTAAAAGACGTTTTTCAAAATCCGGCGGCACAATGATAATGGCGAAGATTTTCCGTCGTAACATGTCATTACGGGCATTAGCAAGGCTAGCGTAACTTTTGATTTCAATTTTCGCCGTCGCATCAATATGGCGGATCAACGCACGGCTCATATGACTGTTGTCCTGATCAATAATCGCAACGGGCAGATCCCATAATGTAGGGCGGACATAAACTAGACTCATCACACACAGAGAAACGATCAGCATTAACCACAAAGGTTTTTCCAGCATGCCCAACAATACATTGCGGAAAGTTTGCCAATACATCTTCCAGTTATTCATTTATCTGCTTCCCCTGCATTATATGACTTCTCCTGACTGGTTAAGCCGTTTCCACAAACGATTGCGGATCAACAAGGCACAAACCAAAGGATAAATCACCAATAACATGCAAACATGCAGGATGATTTTTAATGATACTTCCCGCAGAAAGATATCGAACATGGCATTTAAAGCATGGGTTAATGGCTCCAGATTCGAAATAACTCTTGCCGGCCATACCATTGATAATTCAGGTACAACCATGCCAGAAAATGCCATCGCAATACTGACCAGCATTCCGATTAGCGAATAAGCCGTCAATGCACTACTGGTGAAAGTAAACAGCAATAAACCGATACTTTGAGCCGCAATCACATAGAAGAACCCAACAACCGGCATATATATCGGGTTACCTGTCACTTTGGCATCAGAAAATGCAACCAATGCTGCAATTTCTATCATCAACAACAATGTAAAAATCAGGGAATAAGGCGCAAGTTTTCCTAATAAAGCCGATATAAAAGATTTTGCTCTTAAGAGCTGCTTTCCCCTTGCCATCGTATAAATAGTACAGGTCACGACGAAAAGCTGTAATAAGTGGATGGTTGCAGCAAATTGCTGGAAATAGATATAACTGCCACTGGCATTGAACAAGCTGTCATAAGACATCGTCGCTTTAGCAAGTGGTGGAAGCTGACGACCCATTTCAGACGCAATGATCTCACGATATTTGGCATTTGTTTCTGCCATCAATCCGCCAAAGTCCTGAACGGAATAACGCCCTGAACCATAAAACAAGGCATTATAATAGATGCTCACTGTCGGTTGTTTACCACTCAACGCATCTTTTTCTAGATTAGGGGGGATATAGAGTAAAGAGTAATCCTTTGCACTGCCCAATCTCTCTAATGATTCTGTCAGACCATTATCATAGGTTTTGATATCAGCGTGAGGTGCCGCATTTAAGTTGCGGATTAATGTGCGTGATAAAGTACTGTGATCATTATCCACGACTGAAACAGGCAGATTTAGCAGCGTTCCTTCCGAAAAATTGGCACTGATTAAGATAAACAACAACAGAGGAAACAGCCAACTCAGCCAGTGAAAAATCGGGCTACGGACTGCAACCACCAGCTCGCGGATAAACGCATGCTTAAAGCTATGCCATTCAAGACCATACCATTTAAGACCCTGCCATTTAAGACCACGCCACGCAGCTTTTTTGTTCATCAAGCTGCCACCTTACTTATCCCAACGCCATAATGTACTCATTCCTGGACGCAGCCCATCAACAGGTTGTAGTGGATATAAACGTACTTCAAAAGTTTTCAGATCAAAGTCCCCTGTTGCACGAGTTGCTCGTTTTGTTGCGTAATCCCCCATTGGAGCGATATAACGGACTTCTGCCTCAATATCTTTATTATTCAAAGCCGGTACACGCAATGTCACTTTGTCACCTTTACGGACTTTAGCCAGAATATCTTCGCGCAAATTATAAACAAAATAAGCTTCAGGGATACGTACTAATGTTGCCAATGGGCTATTGGCATTGAAAAGTTGCCCGACCTCCGCCGGAAGTGGCCCAATTTCACCATCAACGGGAGCTTTTACCTGTAAATCATTACCCTGAATTTTTAATTCCTGTAATTTCTCTTCAGCTTCATTCAATGCTGCCTGATATTGTTGCCGTAATTCTATACGATCTCCATTTCTCCCTGCATCCAGCTCCGCTTTTGCTGACAACATTTTCTGGTAAGCAATATCACGCGCGTTTCGTGCGTTATCCAATTCACTGGCAGATGAATAACCTTTGGCTGAAATATTATTGAGTCGCTCAAATTCACGTTGAGCATTTTTATATCCAAATTCAGCCTGTAAATATGCCGCTTCCAAGCTGCGAATGTTTTCTTCCCGTGTTCCATGCAAAGATAAATTGAGTTTTGCTTTGGCCTGATCACGGGCGGCTTGAGCTGCGGCAACTCTTGCAGTCAGTTCAGGGCCATCAAGGCTTACCAATAGTTGCCCGGCTTTTACGTCGTCTCCTCTCCTAACGTGAAGCGTAATCACTCTTCCAGAGGCTTTAGATGCAATGATGACCTCAGGCGCTTCAACCTCTCCCTGCAACAATAAGTCCTGATGATGTGAGCGAAAAAGCACGGCCATTGCGGTCAGAAAGATAATCAGCAATATCGTGAAAAGTGTTCTTTTCTTCATTATGTTTTGTAAGCTCCAAGCATACGACCAAATCAAAACTTGTCAGCGATGACCAAATTAGTGTAGCGGTACCGATCTAGTGTGACATTATCTTCGTAAATTCTTTTTAGAAATTCGTGCGCCTGATCATTGACAAAAATGAAATGCTTTATGCAACTATCTATCACATTATATACCCAATTAATTCAAGTGGCAGTAAGACGGGAAATTAACACATTCCTCAATTCAACTTGTTATCTGATTATTTTTATTTCTTAAAATCAATTCATCAATTCATCAATTCATATTTAATTATGAATTAGAGAGAAGATTCTTGCCTAAATCACATTACAGAATATTCTCCAATTAAAGATTAATAAAATGAAAATACAAATAAAAACCAATAATAATTAGCAACGCATATTTAACCATCAAAAATTCCCTTATATTTAAAGTTATTTAATCCCTTCCTCAGACAATTCCTGTTCATATAAAATTATAAATTGCAACATCATGTTTTAATTTACATAAATCCACAAAACCATGTTTTAATCTCATGAGAAAATAGGTATAAATCACCTATTATTTTTTATTCTCAATCTTATTTTTTTATTTTCAATACCTGATATAGAAAGTCATGTTGACCACTAAATAATTTTATGCTGGAATAAAAAATACATATACAAGATATATTAGATCAATAATCCTTGCGTTAATACGTTAACAATTTTTTTGTTAACCAATTTATGATGTCTCAAATAAGGCAATACCGTTTTGCCCCTCTTTTATTTCATCATCACCTGACGCTGTTACTATTACAGGTTTATTTTTATGCACAAAAAATTTGATAAGCCCCAGGCTCAAAATCAGCAACACTTGCTGAAACGAGTAGCCTGGGTGAATATTATCGCCCAATTTGCGTTCCCACTCGCTGGCACATTGACTCCTATTATCGCCGCCGCCGAAGCGCATAGAATTTCGCAACTTTCCCCTCTGGCAATACCAACTGAACCTTATATTCTGAAACCGGGAGAAACGATCCACACAATAGCTAAACGTTACAGTTTCACCATTAATCAACTCAAAGAAATAAATAAATTCCGTACTTTCAGCAAACCGTTTTCAATACTTGGGGTTGGTGATGAAATTGATATTCCTAAATCTCGCCCTAATAAATATTTACCATTCAATTACTTTTCATCAGAACCATTTTCCAAAACCGATGATACAGAACGCAAGCTGGCTAATGCGGCTATCCGCGTCGGTGAGATACTGAACAGCAATAAAGTAAGCGACAGCGCAATAAACCAGATAAGTCATTTAGCGGCAGGAGAAACTCCAGGGCTGGCTAGGATTTTACGGTACAGCACGTGTACAAGCTCATATTGACAGACGAGGTCGTCTGGATGGTAGTCAACTTGATATGTTGCTACCTCTGTATGACAGCAAAAGTAAAATGGACTTCACTCAATTTGGCCTACGCCGCATTGATAAACGTAACACCGTCAATATCGGTATCGGACATCGTCAGTTTTTTGATAGTTGGATGCTAGGATACAACGCTTTTCTGGATCACGATTTTACCGGAGATAATACCCGACTTGGCCTGGGCGCAGAGTACACCCGCGATTATCTGAGGCTAGGCATGAACGGCTATTTTCGCTTAAGTAACTGGAAAGAATCGCATTTGCTGAAAGATTATGATGAACGCCCTGCCAATGGGTTCGATCTGAGAGTACAAGGGTATCTCCCCGCTTTGTCACAACTTGGCGGTAAATTGGTATATGAACAATATTTTGGTGATGAAGTTGGGTTAATCAATAAAGAGCACCGCCAAAAGAACCCCGCGGCTTTTACTGCCGGAATTAACTATACGCCTATCCCATTGTTGACTTTCAGTATTGACCGCAAACAAGAGATGTCCGGCAATACAGATACTCAATTCAATATAGAGCTGAACTATGACATCGGTACACCTTGGTCAACACAGATTGATCCCGATGCCGTGATATTCAAACATACGCTACAAGGCGGTCGTTATGATCTTGTTGATCGTAATAATCAAATTGTTTTGCAATTTCGTAAACGTGAGGTCATTAGCCTGACATTAGACAGACTGATTTCCGGTCATGCAGGTGAAATCAAACCTATTCATCTTAGAGTAAACAGCAAATATGGCCTGAAAACGATCCAATGGGAGATTGAAAGCCTGCTTGCCAACGGAGGCAAGCTCAAACAACAAAACAGTAATACCTATCTGCTGACCCTGCCGAAATATCATCGTCAAGGCAATAACACTTATACCGTAGGTGCTATTGCCTACGACGAGCATGGCAATGCTTCCAAACGAGCAGAAACTCAGGTTCAGGTACTACAAGCACAGGCAAGTACTGACAAATCTACGTTCACCGCAAAAGACAGCGAACTGTCAGCAGACGGTCACTCCACCACCATCCTTAAATTGATACTCAAAGATGGGAACGGCAATCCAATTCCTGATGCTGGAGAGGATATCAAACTCATGAGTAGTAAATTAAGCGGAGCCGGTAAAGATCCTCAAATTGGGCAAATAAAAGAAACCCAACCAGGGATCTACGAAGCGTTACTCACCGCTGGTGAAAAAATTGGTGTGCTGGCCATTACACCTGAAGTGAAAGGTCTTGATATCAACCCAATAGAGATCACCTTTTTTCACCCTGATAAACCAATTATTAAAGATCTCAGTATGTCAGGCAGATTAGAAATGGGACATATCCTCAGTGCAACCTACACCTTCCATGCTAATAACGGAGAAAATGTGGACAAATCACGCTATGTGTGGGGGGATAAAGGGAATATTGATATGACTAAAAGCAGCACTATCGTCGAATCGGGTAAGATCCCCGGTTATACATTGACACTGTCAGATGCAGGTAAAGTAAAAGCACTTGTTGTTCAGGCACAGAATGGTCTCCATATTACCGGGAATACCAAAGCGATTGATACCAGTATGGATCAAGAGCAAGGTAACCACACCTATGATGGTACTGAAGGCGGAAAAGTCAAAGGGATTGCTGATAATCTGGCAGTCACCATCAATACAGGGAAAGTTAAAAAAGGCGAAACAATTACTCTGAATATTAAAGCGTTTAATCACGGACAGCCTGTAAAAAATGTCCCTATAGACATGAAAGCAACCAAAGCACTAAACCGTCAGGAAGTCCTTCAGACAGTTACTGCGTTGATAAACAATCAATCAGGTCACTACCAAGGCGTAACGGGAGATCAGGGTAGTTTATCTCTCCCCATCACCGACCCAAATGGACTGGGCGTAAAAACGACCTTGCAAATAAAAGCCTATGGTGTCTCAAACCCGAAAACTGAAGATGTCATTTTTACTGTCGTAACCAGCCCTGATTCTAAGTACGCAAATTTTTGGGGACATATGGCTGAAACGGTGACAAATACAAACGGAATCATTTTTGACCGACCTCTGCTACAAGCCGAGTTAGCAATGGGTATGAAAGGAATGACTACTTATACTGAAAATGGTGAGATTTGGCCACGTCGAGTCTATAAAGGCGCTGTATGGTATTGTAAGAAAATACATAAAAAATTACCGACAGCAGAAGACTTAGCCAGCCTGTACCAAGCACATCAACAAAATGCGATGCATGAGATGTATGGCTGGCCACAATTCCGTTCTTATCGTTCTTCAACACCCGGAATCGATGAACACGGGAAAAATGCTCATTTCGCCGTGAATATAGATGATGGGACAGTTCATGTTATTAATGAGATAGTCACCGATAACGTAATCTGCACTGAATAACCCTATTCCTATTTATTTCGTCAAAAAATATCTGCCCTTGCTGAAGAGGGCTGATATACCCATTGACGGCGTTAAATTCAAGCTTTGATAATGACCGGATAAATCTATTTACCGTTATCAAACATACCGTGAAAAAACATGTATGAATTTAACCTCGTGTTACTACTGCTCCAGCAGATGTGTATCTATCTGGTGATTGCCTGGCTACTGAGTAAAACGCCTCTGTTCATTCCCTTACTGCAAGTGAGTGTTCGCTTACCTCATAAGCTCATGTGTTATGTCATTTTCTCCATCTTCTGCATCATGGGAACATATTTTGGCCTGCATGTTAATGATTCTATTGCTAATACCCGTGCTATTGGTGCTGTATTAGGTGGCTTCCTGGGCGGGCCAACAGTCGGAGCGATGGTAGGATTCACAGGAGGATTGCATCGCTACTCCCTTGGCGGGATGACCGCATTCAGTTGTATGGTATCCACTATTATAGAAGGCGTTATTGGCGGTCTTGTACACAGTTATTTAATGAAGCGGGGCAAGATCAATAAGTTACTTAATCTATGGACTGCGGCGATTGTGACATTCTTTGCCGAATGTGCTCAGATGGGGATTATTCTGCTGTTTACTAACCCTTTCAGTGAAGCATTTAATTTAGTGAAAAATATCGCCGCTCCTATGATCATCGCTAACAGTATCGGGGCAGCTATGTTTATCCGTATCTTACTGGACAGACGCGCCATATTCGAAAAATATACCAGTGCTTTTTCTGCCCAGGCCCTGAAAATCGCGGTATGCACCGAAGGGATATTACTTAAGGGATTTAATGAAGCTAACAGCATGCGTGTAGCAAAAGTTATCTATCAGGAACTGGAAATCGGGGCTGTCGCAATTACTGATCGGGAAAAACTACTGGCATTTATCGGCATTGGTTCCGACCATCACTTACCGGGAACGCCTATTGCTTCCGAGCAATCACATCGTGCGATAGCAAATAATGAGGTAGTCTACGCTGACGGTAATGAAACTCCCTATTGCTGCTCTCTCAATCCCACTTGCAAGTTGGGTTCAGCACTGGTTATTCCTCTGCGGGGAGAAAATCAGCAAGTGATCGGTACGATAAAATTGTATGAAGCCAAAAACCGTTTATTTAGTTCGATCAATCGAACATTAGGTGAAGGAATTGCCAGCTTGCTTTCTGCCCAAATCCTTGCGGGACAATATGAACGGAATAAGCAGTCTCTGTTACAACTAGAAGTAAAACTACTTCACGCGCAAGTGAATCCTCACTTTTTATTTAATGCCCTGAATACACTACAGGCAGTGATCCGACGCGATAGCCAGCAAGCAGGTCAGCTTGTGCAATACCTTTCAACATTCTTTCGCAAGAATCTGAAGCGACCAGAAAAAATCGCCACACTACAAAATGAAATAGAGCATGTGAATGCTTACTTACAAATTGAAAAAGCACGATTCTGTGAACGTCTCCAGATAACCATAGATATACCGGAGTCTCTGCGTTATGCCAAATTGCCTGCATTTTCCCTGCAACCTATGGTCGAAAACGCAATTAAACATGGCACATCACAGTTACTGGATACAGGAAGAATTACGATTAGAGCTTATCAGCAAACTAATCTGCTATTGGTAGAAATTGAAGATAATGCCGGGCTTTATTGCCCGAAAAAAATGGGGGATGGACTTGGAATGAGCTTGGTAGATAAGCGCCTGCGGCTTCGCTATGGTGAACATTATGGTGTGCGTGTTGATTACCAACCAGAAGAATTTACTCGTGTCATCTTATGCTTACCACTGGAAAAAGAGGCTGATAGGGCAGCGTAGGTATGAATGTATTAATTGTTGATGATGAGCCACTGGCTCGTGAGAATTTACGTTGCCTGTTGGAAGAAGAAACAGATATTCAGATCATCGGTGAATGTGCCAATGCAGTAGAAGCCATTGGCACCATTCATCGTCTGAAACCGGATGTGATTTTTCTTGATATTCAAATGCCCCGCATCACTGGGCTTGAAATGGTGGGTATGCTCGACCCTGAGCATCGCCCTTATATCGTTTTTCTTACCGCTTTTGATGAATATGCAATACAGGCATTTGAAGAACATGCGTTTGATTATCTGCTAAAGCCGCTGGAAAAAGAGCGACTGAGCAAGACATTACAACGACTTCGTTCGGGTTATCAAAAACAGAGTCTGGCAGATTTACACTCCGAAAATGAGCAACTGAAATATATTCCCTGCACAGGACACAGTCGGATATGGCTGATGCAACTGGATGATGTGCTGTATATCACCTCACGTTTGAGTGGCGTATATGTCATGAGTGCCAATGGACAGGAAGGTTTTACTGAATTGACCTTGCGCACTCTGGAAACCCGTACGCCCCTGACTCGCTGCCATCGACAGTATCTTGTCAATATGACCCATTTGCGGGAGATTGTTTTTGGGGAAAACGGCCAGGCGGAATTGGTATTGCGCAATGATGAACGTATTCCTGTCAGCCGCCGTTACTTAAAGCCTCTCAAAGAGGAACTGGGGTTAATTTAATTATTTTTTTAAAAATAATGTCTGTACTCTCTACCACTAAGCCAAAATAAAATAAGGTGATTACTTACTTTCCGATTTAGAAATCAAAGATATACTGCGACTTAATACACAAGCTGTGAGTTAAGCAATCATCTGATTTTTGATCAAAAAAAGCAGTAATAAAAAGCAGTCTATAACGAGTGGTTTCAGTTCACGTTCAGAAAGTGCTTCATACAGCCAGAAAATGGCTACGAAAATGAGAATATTGAAAACATAAAAAAGCCCTTTCTGTTATAAAGAGAAAGGGCTTAATTCAATTCGATATTTCAGCGTGTTATTGCTAACACGAAACAATAATCAATGACGTATTAAACGTTGCCATTACTTTGTTGCTGACGACGACGTTGTGCACCACCGTTGAAATCGTCGTTATTGCGACCACGGAAAGAACCACGCTCACCGCCACCACGACGTTCATTGTTAAAACGACGACCACCACCGTTACCAAAGCCGTCACGATCACGACGTGAACCGTTACCACCATTACCATTACCATTGCGACCACCACCACGACGCTCACGGCGTTCAAATGGCTGTGCTTCGCCTAGCAACTGCATGTTCATTGGTTTGTTCAGGATACGAGTACGGGTAAAATGAGTCAGTAAATCCCCTGGCATTCCTTTTGGTAGCTCAATTGTAGAGTGCGTTGCAAACAGTTTGATATTACCGATGTAACGGCTGCTGATATCACCTTCATTAGCAATAGCACCCACAATGTGGCGTACTTCAACACCATCATCACGACCCACTTCAATACGGTACAGTTCCATATCGCCAACATCACGGCGCTCACGACGAGGACGATCACCTCTGTCGCCTCTATCACCTCTGTCACGCTCACCAAAGCCATTGCCATTACGGCGACGGTCATCACGATCATTGAATTCACGGCGAGGACGACGAACTGGATCTGGTGGCAGGATCAATGAACGTTCACCTTGTGCCATTTTCAGCAATGCCGCAGCTAACGTTTCCATATCCAATTCGTCACTGGTGCCCAATTTAGACAACAGAGCACGATATTGATCCAGATCACTGCTTTCCAACTGCTGCTGAACGTTAGCAGCAAATTTTTCCAGACGGCGCTGGCTCAGCAGTTCAGCATTTGGCAACTCTACTTCCGGGATTGTCAGCTTCATAGTGCGTTCAATGTTACGCAGCAGGCGGCGTTCGCGGTTTTCAACAAACAGCAGCGCACGACCGGCACGACCAGCACGACCTGTACGACCGATACGGTGTACATATGACTCAGCATCCATCGGAATGTCATAGTTAACAACCAGACTGATACGGTCAACATCCAAACCACGGGCAGCAACATCTGTTGCAATCAGAATGTCCAAACGGCCATCTTTTAAACGTTCCAGAGTCTGTTCACGCAGAGCCTGGTTCATATCACCATTCAGTGCCGCAGAGTTATAACCGTTACGCTCAAGCGCTTCTGCCACTTCCAGAGTCGCATTCTTGGTGCGGACGAAAATAATTGCCGCATCAAAATCTTCTGCTTCAAGGAAACGTACCAGTGCTTCATTTTTACGCATACCGTAAACAGACCAGTAGCTCTGGCTGATATCGGGACGGTTGGTTACGCTGGTCTGAATGCGAACTTCCTGTGGCTCGTTCATGAAACGACGAGTGATACGACGAATCGCTTCAGGCATAGTCGCTGAGAACAATGCAGTCTGATGTTCTGCCGGGATCTGGCTCATGATGTTTTCAACATCTTCAATAAAGCCCATACGCAGCATCTCGTCAGCTTCGTCCAGCACCAGACCTTTCAGGTTGGACAGATCCAACGTACCACGCTTCAGATGATCCAACAGACGACCCGGTGTTCCCACTACAACTTGTGGCCCCTGACGCAAAGCACGCAATTGAACGTCATAACGTTGTCCACCATAGAGCGCGACAACATTCACACTACGCATATGTTTGGAAAAATCTGAACATGCTTCAGCAACCTGTACCGCCAGTTCACGGGTCGGTGCTAACACAAGGATCTGTGGAGCTCTAAGCTCAGCATCAATATTATGCAGTAAAGGCAAGCTGAAAGCCGCAGTTTTACCACTCCCAGTCTGCGCCATACCAAGCACGTCACGACCATTTAACAGGTGAGGAATACATTGCTGTTGAATTGGTGAGGGCTTCTCGTAGCCCATGTCTTGCAGTGCAGAAAGAATAGGTGCTGATAACCCTAAATCAGCAAAAGAGATTTCAGTCTCAGTGGTCATGTAATGGTGCCTCATTGATCGTGGCGGCCAGTCTACATAACACAGTGAAAAGAATTTCTGTCATTTTCATTTAAAATGTGAACTGGCTCAAATTATGTTATAAAACGAACAAACAAGTCCCCACCTCTCATAGATGTGGACTTAAAAATCTGTCGTGAAAATGTTCGTCAGCTATTGTTGGTTCGATTCTGATAGGTCATCTTGTCTTTGGCCTAGCAGCGCCAATTCCAACAATGCATAGCGGTGCTCAACAAAATTATGGACATTATTAGCTACCGTCAGCTTGAATAACGCAACCGCGCTATCCTCATCCCCCAGACTTAGGTAATGCTTACCTAAATAGAAGTCAGTTTCACTGAGATGCTCAGCGAGCGAAGTGTTATCTGTCGAACCCTGTTTCAGGCGTTCCATCAGTGTCTTCTCACTGATCTTACCCAAATAGAATTCAACAATATTCCAGCCCCATAGCCCCCGGTTCGTTTTGTCAAAACGATGCGACAAATTAGTCATTGCAACCTTCGGATCGATTTTCTCTTCCACAAGGTACAACCACAACGAACGGAAGGGATCATTTGGATCGTCTTGATAAAACGCCTGCAGATCATCCTGCGCTAAATGATAACGGCCACCGTAATACAGTGCAATTCCGCGATTCATTCGCGCGTAGTTGTAAGTTGGATCAAGCTCTAAAACAGAATCAAACGCTTCATAGGCAGCATCAAAATTGCCTGCCTGCGTAAAATAAATCCCCAAATAATTAAAAATCTCAGGGATATCAGGACGGATAGACAAAGCCACTGAAAAATCATTCTGTGCCAATGCCCTCAGTCCGAGGCTATCATACAGCACACCTCTTTCATATAAAAGCTGTGCATACTCATCTTCCTTAAGAGAACGGCTCGCAAGTATTTGTTCCATGCGCGCCAAAATAACCTCTTGTTGCAATGTTGGTTGAAGTGGAATAGCAAAAACTTCATTTTTACGCCACTCAGTGCTGCCACATCCTATAAGGAGAAAAATAGCTGCAACGTAATACCAGCGCAGAAAAGAATTCATTTCCCACTCCTGAAGTCAGACATTAATCAGAATGCCCTGTTACTTCACCCACGGTTGTTCCACCCACATTGTATATTTCAAGCATCCTGCCAGAAATTAGCTGCTCTCCTTTATCTTTCAAATTGTCCTTTGTTGGCGACAACTCGAAATCTATTGGAGATAAACGGCGCCCTTTTTACAGGACACCGCTCTTTACGTCAAATTTATTCTACTGATGATTCCGGTGATTGTGATGTTTCATCAATAATATTCAGCATAGTATTAACTACTGCTTCTTTCATACTCAGGCGGATACGACCCTGACGGTCAATTTCCAGCACCTTGACAGGAACTTCCTGACCAATCTGCAAATAGTCAGTGACTTTCTCTACACGCTTGTCTGCGATCTGAGAAATGTGTACCAATCCTTCTTTACCACCGCCAATCGCAACAAATGCACCAAAATCAACAATACGGGTAACTTTACCAGTATAAATACGGCCAACTTCAACTTCAGCAGTAATCTCTTCAATACGGCTGATAGCATGACGTGCTTTTTCACCATCAGTTGCTGCGATCTTCACAGTACCGTCATCTTCGATTTCGATAGTTGTGCCTGTTTCTTCTGTCAGAGCACGGATCACGGAACCACCTTTACCAATCACGTCCTTGATCTTATCTGGATTTATCTTGATGGTATGAATACGTGGCGCAAATTCAGAGATATCATTACGTGGACTCTGGATTGCCTGCTCCATTACGTTCAGTATATGTAAACGAGCACCTTTGGCCTGATTCAAAGCAATTTGCATGATTTCACGGGTAATACCTTCAATTTTGATGTCCATCTGTAATGCGCTGACACCATCACGGCTACCTGCAACTTTAAAGTCCATATCACCCAGATGATCTTCATCACCCAGAATATCAGAAAGAACTACAAAGTTATCGCCTTCTTTCACCAACCCCATGGCGATACCTGCAACTGCTGCCTTAATTGGTACACCTGCATCCATCAGTGCCAATGAAGCACCACAAACGGAAGCCATAGAAGAAGAACCATTGGATTCAGTAATTTCAGAAACCACACGAACGGTATACGGGAACTCATTGATGCCAGGCATTACCGCCAGAACACCACGCTTCGCCAAACGACCATGACCAATTTCACGACGTTTTGGCGAACCAACCATACCCGTTTCACCAACAGAGTATGGAGGGAAGTTGTAATGGAACAGGAAGCGATCTGTGTACTCTCCCATCAGTTCGTCAATCACCTGAGCATCACGTTCAGTACCCAGTGTTGCTGTAACCAGTGCCTGAGTTTCTCCACGGGTAAACAGCGATGAACCATGTGTACGTGGCAATACGCCAGTACGAACGTCCAGTGCACGAACCATATCTTTTTCACGACCATCAATGCGAGGCTCACCACGCAGGACACGGCCACGAACGACGTTTTTCTCCAGAACAGACAATACTTCAAGCACTTCTGTCTCTTCCAGTTCAACACCATTTTCTGCTGCTTCTGCCAGAATGATAGCAGAAACTTCTTCTTTGATAGTATCAACCTGAGCGTAACGCTCCTGTTTTTCAGTAATGCGGTAAGCATCACCCAAACGGCTTTCTGCCAACTCAGCAACGCGATTATGCAGAGATTGGTTGACAGGCTCTGGTGTCCAATCCCACTTCTCTTTACCCGCTTCAGCAACCAATGCATTGATATTATCAATCACAATCTGCTGTTGTTCATGACCGAACACCACCGCACCCAACATCTGTTCTTCTGTCAGCAGATCCGCTTCGGATTCAACCATCAGTACAGCGCTTTCAGTACCTGCAACAACCAAATCCAAGCGGCTGTTTTTCAGTTCATCGCTGGTTGGGTTCAACACATACTGATCATTGATATAACCAACGCGCGCTGCACCAATTGGGCCATTGAATGGAATGCCAGACAACGCCAACGCCGCAGAAGAACCAATCATAGCAACGATGTCCGGGTGAACCTGTGGGTTTACGGAAACAACGGTTGCAATGATTTGAACTTCGTTCAGGAAACCTTCCGGAAATAGTGGGCGCAATGGACGGTCGATAAGACGGGCAACAAGGGTTTCACCTTCACCCGGACGGCCTTCACGACGGAAAAAACTGCCAGGAATACGGCCAGCCGCATATGTACGTTCTTGATAGTTAACAGTCAGTGGGAAAAAATCCTGACCTGGTTTCACTTTTTTCTGACCAACAACGGTAACAAATACCGCAGTGTCATCCATATTTACCATAACAGCCGCTGTCGCTTGACGAGCCATCATGCCTGTTTCTATGGTCACCGTGTGCTGACCATACTGGAATTTACGAACAATCGGATTCAGCAAAATAATATTCCTTCGTTAGTGTTGCTGCCTTTTAACTATCAGCAACAATGGATATTCTCTTCATTGCTACACCCTCACGACTAATGACAGCACTTAATCCCTTTTGTCTTTCAAGTGCAGCTTTGTTAGCCGCACTATAACTTGGCATCTACCGGGCATATTCTTTTAAGTACTCTCATTAGCCGCGCGAGTCACTGTAGCTGAAGAGGTTCAAATATTTCAGAAACGGAATTTAAGTTTCTTAAATTCTACTTTCTAGAAGAAAAGGGGCCCGATAGGCCCCTTTCCACTGAAACTCATCAATTAGCGACGCAGTCCCAGACGCTCAATCAGCGCGGTGTAGCGAGCCAGATCTTTACGCTTCAGGTAGTTCAGTTGGTTACGACGCTGTGCAACCATACGCAGCAGACCACGACGGCTGTGGTGATCTTTTTTATGCTCTGCAAAGTGACCTTGCAGATGGTTGATTTGTGCAGTCAGCAGGGCAATCTGAACTTCGCTAGAACCACTGTCGTTAGCGCCACGGCCAAACTCAGCAATAATCTGCGCTTTTGCTTCAGTACTTAGAGACATAGTATAACTCCAAATAATAGATTATAAATGATGAGTGCCGATCTCTAATTCAGCCACTCATATACAGGCGCATTATTCTACGCTGCAAATAGATGAAGCGCAAGATAACTCCATAAATGCTTGCTTTTGATATAATTCAACCATCATTCGGTTTTTACTATCATAAATTTTAACTAACATTAGTTTTAACTAACATTATCTTCCACGACCAAACGACGCGGAGCCACTAAACCATCATCATCAATCACGGCAATACCGATGAATTTGTTTTCATCTCCTTCGGTAATACGTACCCACTCACCAGATGGTAAACGGTGCTGGCTACGAACAGGCTGTCCCTGCTTAAAATAAGCAGCAACAACAGATGTCAGATGAATTACAGGGAAATGCACAACTGCCGTATCCATCGGTAACAGCAATGGGTCGAGCAATTCTCCTGTTTCAATCTGTTGTCTTTCCGCCTGTTCTTTTAACTCATATAACTGTTCCAATGTCACCATTCTATGATTAGGATAATTGGCAACCTGCAAACGACGCAGATAAATCACATGGGCACCACAACCCAACAACTCTCCTAAATCGTCAATGATCGTACGGATATAAGTCCCTTTGGAACAGTGGATTTCCAGCTCCAGTTCATCACCTTCCCAGCGAATGAACTGCAATTCATAAACAGTAATTGAACGCGCTTCCCGCTCAACTTCAATGCCCTGACGAGCATATTCATACAGCGGTTTTCCCTGATGTTTTAATGCAGAGTACATGGAAGGAACCTGCATGGTATCACCACGGAATGTTTCCAATGCTGCATCAAGCTGAGCCAGAGTCACCTGAACTTCACGTTCACAAATGATTTTTCCATGAGAATCGGAAGTATCAGTGCGCTGTCCTAAACGGGCAATGACTCTATAGCGTTTGTCAGAATCCAGCAAAAACTGAGAAAACTTGGTCGCTTCACCCAGACAAATCGGCAACATTCCAGTTGCCAACGGATCTAACGCACCTGTATGACCTGCTTTGCTGGCATTAAAGACCCGCCTTACTTTCTGTAAAGCATCATTGGAGGAAATATCCTGCGGCTTGTCCAGCAACAGTACACCGTGTATCGCACGACCCCGACGACGACGCCCCATTACTTTTCCTCGTTATGATCCGCAGAAACACGACGCTGTTCATCATTTTTTACGACATTAGTCACCAGATTTGACATGCGCATCCCCTCTATCAAAGAACTGTCGTAAGAAAACGTCAGTTCAGGAATAATACGCAGACGCATCGCTTTGCCTAGTAAAGAACGAATAAATCCAGAGGCTTCATTCAATGCCTTGATACCCTCTTGAACCTTACCTGAATCATGTTCTTCTACTAACACATTCAAAAAAGTCACAAATACTTTGGCATAAGCCAGATCACGGGAAACCTCAACACCAGAAACGGTGGCCATGCCGATACGGGGATCTTTGACTTCACGCTGTAAAATGATGGCAATCTCTTTTTGCATTTCTTGTGCAACGCGCTGAGTACGACTGAATTCTCTTGCCATTGTTTTATCTCCTGACATTTTGGGGGGCATTAAGCCCCCCAAGAATGGATGAATCTATACCCGTCTTTCAAGCTGCTACCTGAAATCTATTGGGCAATTGTGGTTTTTTAATCGATGGAGCGTTTAATTTCAACAACCTCGAAGACTTCTATCATATCGCCAACACGAACATCATTGTAGTTCTTCACACCAATACCACATTCCATGCCATTACGAACTTCGTTAACGTCATCCTTAAAGCGACGCAGAGATTCTAGTTCACCTTCGTAGATAACCACGTTATCACGCAGAACACGGATTGGATTATTACGTTTAATGGTACCTTCTGTCACCATACAGCCAGCAATTGCACCAAATTTCGGTGACTTAAAGACATCACGGACTTCTGCCAGACCCATGATTTGCTGTTTGTATTCTGGAGCCAACATACCGCTCATTGCCTGTTTGATTTCATCAATCAAGCTATAGATAACGGAGTAATAACGCAGATCAACACTTTCGTTTTCAATGATGCGACGTGCAGATGCATCAGCACGGACGTTGAAGCCCAGAATGATTGCGTTGGATGCTGCCGCAAGCGTTGCGTCAGTTTCAGTGATACCACCCACACCGGAACCGATAATTTTCACTTTCACTTCGTCAGTAGACAACTTCATCAGTGAATCACAAATCGCTTCGCACGTACCCTGAACGTCGGTTTTCAGGACGATGTTCAGTTCAGATACTTTACCTTCTTCCATGTTAGCAAACATGTTTTCCAGCTTAGATTTCTGCTGGCGAGCCAGTTTCACTTCACGGAATTTACCCTGACGGTACAATGCCACTTCACGGGCTTTCTTCTCATCTCGTACAACAGTTGCTTCATCACCCGCAGATGGCACGTTGGACAGACCAAGTATTTCCACTGGCATAGATGGGCCGGCAGACATAACTTCCTGACCAAGTTCGTTACGCATCGCACGGATACGGCCATATTCGAAGCCGCACAGAACGATATCACCTTTGTTCAGAGTACCAGACTGCACCAGAATGGTTGCAACAGGACCGCGGCCTTTATCCAGGAAGGATTCAATGACCACGCCATTTGCCATACCAGTACGAACTGCATTCAGCTCCAGAACTTCAGCTTGCAGCAGGATAGCTTCCAGCAATTCATCAATACCAATACCCGCTTTAGCAGATACATTGATAAACTGGTTTTCACCGCCCCAATCTTCCGGAATAATGCCGTACTGTGACAGTTCATTCTTCACGCGATCCGGATCAGCTTCTGGTTTATCAATTTTATTAACCGCAACAACTACCGGCACACTCGCTGCTTTGGCGTGCTGGATAGCTTCAATAGTCTGAGGCATCACGCCATCATCCGCAGCGACAACCAGAACAACAATATCGGTTGCCTTAGCACCACGAGCACGCATCGAGGTAAACGCAGCGTGACCTGGAGTATCCAGGAAGGTGATCATGCCTTTTTCAGTTTTCACATGATATGCACCGATATGCTGTGTAATACCGCCCGCTTCACCGGAAGCCACTTTGGTTGAACGGATGTAATCCAACAAAGAAGTTTTACCGTGGTCAACGTGACCCATGATGGTAACCACAGGCGCACGAGGCTCTGCCTGAGTTTCACCAGTATCACGATCGCTCATCAACGCTTCTTCTAGCTCATTCTCACGACGCAGAATAACTTTATGCCCCATTTCTTCGGCAACCAGTTGAGCTGTTTCCTGATCGATAACCTGGTTAATGGTCGCCATTGCACCCATCTTCATCATGGTTTTGATGACCTGGGAACCTTTAACAGCCATCTTATTAGCCAGTTCAGCAACGGTAATGGTTTCACCAATCACCACATCACGGTTAACAACTGCTACAGGTTTAGTGAAGCTCTGCTGTAAAGCGGAGGTTTTGCGCTGTTTGCCTTTAGTACGACCGACTGCACGTGCTTCTTCACGATCAGCTTTCGATTCAGAATGTTTGTTATTCTTCTTCTGGCGGGAGGATTTGCCGCCACGGTTGCGGGCACGGCGATCGCCTTCAACTTTAGCGTCATTCTCATCTTCCGCATCACGGGCATGACGGGAAGTGGTTACATGATAGTCATTGCTGTCATTAAGATCAGAGTCGTCAGACCATTTATCCTGATTTTCTTCTGCCATGCGGCGAGCTTCTTCTGCTACCCGTCTTGCTTCCGCTTCAACTTTACGACGCATCTCTTCTTCAGCTTTGCGTTTTAAATTTGCTGCTTCAGCTTCACGACGCGCTTTTTCAGTTTGCGCTGCTGGTTCAGTTTGCACTGGTTTCGATTTCTTTTCGGTATGTTGCTTAGTCACTTTTTCTTTTTCCGCTACCTCACGCTGAGCCTTTTCAGCCTCTTCACGTTTGGCTTTTTCTTCTGCTTCACGTTGAGCTTGCTTTTCTGCTTCGCGTTTTGCCTGTTCTTCCGCGTTACGTTTCGCTTGCTCTTCCGCGAGTTTCTTCGCTTCAGCTTCAAGCCGCGCCTTTTCTTCTGCCTCGCGCCGAGCCTGCTCTTCCGCTTCACGCTTCGCCTGTTCTTCCGCTTTAGCTTGTTCAATCGCGTCACGGTTCACATATGTGCGTTTTTTACGGACTTCAATCGCTACCGATTTACTTTTGCCACCGGTGCCAGGGACGTTCAGTGTACTGCGCGTTTTACGCTGTAGTGTTAATTTACCTGGCTGACCGCCAGTACCGCCTTGTTCTCGGTTCAGGTGGGCCAGCAAAGCTTCTTTTTCTTTCTGGGAAACAGAGTCAGTTGCGGTTTTCTGAATGCCAGCATCAGCGAATTGCTGGATCAGGCGTTCAACCGATGTCTGGATCTCTTCTGCTAGTAATTTTACGGTTACCTCTGTCATTCTGTTCCTTCCTGCTACAGTTTATTTATGCATCATCGCCAAACCAACAGATATTTCGGGCTGCCATAATGAGTTCTCCTGCTTTCTCATCATTCAGTCCTTCGATATCAGATAAGTCGTCGATACCCTGCTCGGCAAGATCTTCCAGAGTGCAGATGCCACGGGCAGCCAGGTTAAACGCCAAAGTACGCTCCATGCCAGGCAGATCCAGTAAATCTTTGGCAGGTTGCTGATCACCAAGACTCTCTTTCTGAGCTAGTTCCAGCGTCGTCAAGGCCGCTTTTGCACGTTCACGGAGAACTTCAACGGTTTCCTCATCAAGGCCTTCCACTGCCAGAAGTTCATTGATTGGCACATAAGCCAACTCTTCCAGTGTGGAGAAACCTTCTTCGACCAATACAGTGGCGAAATCTTCATCAATGTCGAGATGCTTAGTAAATGTATCAATAGAAGCATGAGCTTCTGCCTGATGTTTCGCTTGCAGCTCTTCCGCAGTCATGACATTCAGTTCCCACTTGTCATCACCACGGTGTTTTTTCAGCAATTGTGCCGCCAGACGGACGTTTTGGCCATTACGACCAATCGCCTGAGCAAGATTGCTGTTTTCCACGGCAACATCCATCGTACAGTTATCTTCATCAACAACGATAGATGCAACATCCGCCGGAGCCATTGCATTAATAACAAATTGCGCAGGATTGTCATCCCACAATACGATATCAATTCGTTCGCCGCCCAACTCACTGGAAACGGCCTGTACCCTTGCACCGCGCATACCTACGCAAGCACCGACCGGATCGATACGCTTGTCATTAGTTTTCACCGCGATTTTAGCGCGGGAACCCGGATCACGGGCAGCAGCTTTGATTTCAATGATCTCTTCGCCAATTTCCGGTACTTCGATGCGGAACAATTCAACCAGCATCTCTGGACGAGAACGGCTAATGAAAAGCTGTGCACCACGCGCCTCTGGACGCACATCATACAAGACACCACGCACGCGGTCACCCGGACGGAAGTTTTCACGTGGCAACATGTCTTCACGCAAAATAACCGCTTCAGCATTATTGCCCAAATCAAGCGTAATATTGTCACGATTTACTTTTTTGACCTGACCAGTCACAATCTCGCCCTGCTGTTCACGGAACTGATCAACGACCATTGCACGTTCAGCCTCGCGTACTTTCTGCACGATAACCTGTTTTGCAGTCTGAGTTGTAATACGGTCAAAAGTTACTGATTCAATTTGATCTTCAATATAACCACCCAGTTCAATTTCTGGGTCTTCAAATTTTGCAGCTTCCAATGTGATTTCACGCGTCGGCAGAGTGACTTCTTCAACAGCTAACCAACGGCGGAAAGTATCAAAATCACCGGATTTACGATCGATGCAAACACGGACATCGATTTCCTGCTCATATTTTTTCTTGGTGGCTGTCGCCAATGCAATCTCTAATGCTTCAAAGATTTTTTCACGAGGGAGAGATTTTTCATTAGAAACCGCTTCCACAACAGCCAGAATTTCTTTATTCATCCTAGTTGCCTCATCTGAACTTTAAAAGTGGGGTACCAGATTCGCTTTCTGGATGTTGCTCAGTGCGAACACTTCGTCTTTTCCATCCACCGTAACCGTAATCATTTCACCATCAACAGCTTTGATAATTCCTCGCCATTTACGACGGTTTTGCATTGCCATGCGTAACATCAAGCTGACTTCTTCACCCATGAAACGCTGGTAGTGTTCAGCCTTAAACAGTGGACGATCAAGCCCCGGTGAAGATATTTCCAGGTTATAAAGCCCTGAGATAGGATCTTCAACATCGAGTACTGCACTGACCTGATGGCTAACATCAGCACAATCATCAACAGTGATACCCTCCTCACTATCGATATAGACCCGCAGTGTCGATACACGTGCGCGAATAAACTCCAGGCCCACTAATTCAAAACCCAAAGCTTCAACTGGTGCTGAAATCATCGCTGTTAATTTTTGCTCTAATGTGGACAAGCCCACCCCCAAGACATAAAAAAAGGGCTATATTAGCCCAGTAGTTCTGCTGTCAAATAACAAAAAACCCCGAAACCCGGGGCTTTATGCAACTGGACCCTATTTACTGCCAGCGGTCTCAACCAACTTCTTTTATATCCCTCAAAGCTATACCTCTGGAAGCAACCTGTCAAATCAGGATTGATGCCCTAGGCTGCTAAATCATAACTATTTGAAAGAGTATATGTTGTTAAGAAGTGGTTGCGGGAGCCGGATTTGAACCGACGACCTTCGGGTTATGAGCCCGACGAGCTACCATGCTGCTCCATCCCGCGTTCGAAAACGTGGCAAATCTTACGCTGATAAAACTAAAAACGCAAGTTTCTAGATTAATGGTGCCGAGGACGGGACTTGAACCCGTACGCCCGTTGTTTAGGCACTACCACCTCAAGGTAGCGTGTATACCAATTTCACCACCTCGGCACTGATTGTAGAACTGTTATCTTAACCTGTTAAGAGACTAACTGTTTAAATTAACAACCCTACTTCAATTCTTTTTCTGACTATTCTTTTTACCGAAAGCTTTCTATCAAGTTACTGTGGGATATCACTATTCGGTTTAGTTGGCTTTGCTGGCACTACTGGAACTTCTATTTGTTTCTCAACTTGTGCAGGTTCAGCAATATTTTCCCACTTACCGCTTGAACCAGTTCTGTTACTGGTCATATTACCTAGCACCAAACTGATAACAAAAAACAGTGTTGCAAAAACTGCTGTCATGCGGGTCATAAAATTCGCAGAACCCGATGAACCAAATATCGTTGCAGACGCACCCGCACCAAAGGAAGCACCCATATCAGCACCTTTCCCCTGCTGTAGCAGAACCAGAGCGATTAGCCCGATACCGACCAGCAAGAATATACCTAAAAGAGCTTCATACATATGTTGTACCCGTTTCCTCGTGGGATTTGCCATAACTTTGGTAACGTCATAACTCTGGAACGTTATACTGCATCACCCGCTCAAAATTAAAAAAATTAACTTATTGAGCGGGTGTGAATACTAACCAAAGCGTTTCAGACAAGCAAGGTTAATTTCAAATACTGATGCTGATCGAAGAAAAAAACAGCAAATCAGGCTATTTTTTCACAGCATCTGCGATACGATGCGCCAATGCCGTAACCTGCTCCTCATCTTCACCTTCTACCATCACACGGATCAATGGCTCAGTGCCCGATTTGCGTAACAGTACCCGACCACGGCCATCTAACTCAGTTTCAACTTCTTTAACAATTTCGAGTACTTGTTCTGATTGCAAAGGGTCGTTATCACCACTAAAACGCACATTGACCAGCACTTGTGGCAACAATTTCATGCCACTACACAGATCATGCAGACTCATATTGTTGCGTACCATAGCACTTAATACTTGCAAACCAGCAACGATACCATCGCCTGTTGTGGTTTTATCCAGTAATATGACATGACCAGAATTTTCTGCGCCTAAACGCCAACCTTTTTCTTGCAACTTCTCCAGTACATAGCGGTCACCGACTTTGGCACGTTCAAATGGAATGCCAAGCTGTTTCAACGCCAACTCCAATCCCATATTGCTCATCAAAGTTCCCACTGCTCCACCACGCAGTTGCCCTTGTCGCAATGCTTCACGTGCGATGATGTAAAGTATCTGGTCTCCATCCACTTTCTGACCCAAATGATCAACCATGATTATCCGATCACCATCGCCATCAAATGCCAAACCGACATTTGCCTGCTCTTCCAAAACCCGTTTCTGTAATAGCCGGACATCTGTCGCACCGCATTCTTCATTGATATTGATGCCATTTGGCTCACAACCAATGGTTATCACATCGGCGCCCAACTCTCTGAGAACATTCGGTGCGATATGGTAGGTAGCACCATTAGCACAATCCAATACAATTTTTAATCCATTTAGACTTTGTTCACTAGGGAATGTGCCTTTACAGAATTCGATATAACGGCCTGCCGCATCAACGATACGATTAGCACGCCCTAATTCAGCGGATTCTACGCAAGTCAGCGGCTTCTCCATTTCGGCTTCAATGGCTTCTTCCACATCATCAGGAAGTTTAGTGCCATCAATGGAAAAGAATTTAATACCATTATCGTAGTAAGGATTATGGGAAGCAGAAATAACAATTCCCGCTTCAGCGCGGAAAGTGCGTGTCAGGTATGCTACGGCTGGCGTCGGCATCGGGCCAGTAAACGATGCTGATAGTCCCGCGGCTGCCAACCCCGCTTCCAAAGCAGATTCCAGCATGTAGCCGGAAATGCGGGTATCTTTACCAATAATAATTTTGCGAGAACCATGACGCGCCAGTACCTTACCCGCGGCCCAACCAAGTTTTAAAACAAAATCAGGGGTAATCGGACTATTACCGACTTTGCCACGGATTCCATCAGTACCAAAATATTTACGGCTACTCATAAATTTCTTTCTTCCTTTGCTGAACGTATTCTTTGTTCACAATCTGTGTCTTGCTGATAATTTTTCCGGAAGGTCTCTACTGACGAACAATCGTCTTCTCTGACAAGGTTGCCTGAACAATCTGCATTGCCTGCACCGTTTCTTTTACATCATGCACGCGAATAATCTGAGCTCCCTGCATAGCCGCAATGACAGCACAAGCAACACTTCCCGTTACTCTCTCCTGTGGGGGAACATGAAGTAATTGACCAATCATAGATTTGCGTGACATACCAGCCAGAATCGGCAGGCCAAGATGGTGGAGCTCTTTCAAATGAACCAATAGTTGATAATTATGTGATAAATTCTTACCAAAACCGAATCCCGGATCTATCATCAGCTTGTTTCTTTTAATGCCTGCCGCAACACAGCGTTCAATCTGCTCTTCTAGGTACGTTTTGACTTCTGCCACAACATCTTCGTAGTGAGGTTCTACCTGCATAGTTCGGGGTTGTCCCTGCATGTGCATTAAACAAACTGGTAACTCTGTTTTTACCGCTGCCTCTAGTGCTCCCGGCTCCTGCAATGAACGGATGTCATTAATGATATGAGCTCCTGCTTTGGCAGCTTCCTGCATTACGATAGCTTTTGACGTATCAACAGAGATCCACACCTTAAAACGCTGTGCCAAAGATTCTATTACAGGCACAACGCGATCTAGTTCTTCCTGTTCACTGACATCATCCGCACCGGGACGCGTCGATTCGCCACCAACATCAATAATAGTGGCTCCTTCTTCAATCATTCTGACAGCATGTTGTAGTGCCGCATTAAGGGTACTGTGAGTACCACCATCTGAAAAGGAATCAGGGGTAACATTCAGAATTCCCATGACTTGTGGATGGGAAAGGTCAAGAATGCTGCCTCTGGAAGTCAGTTTCATCGCTAGGGGGCCTTAATGTTAAAAACCCCAGGACAAACCTGGGGTTTAGTAAGTACGGTCTGTCAAAACCAGGGGCAACCTTCTATCAATGATCGCCCTTGGTTTGAATAGATTATGCAGTTGGATTACCATCCGCTGGTTTCGTGGCTTGCTGCTGAGACGATGTATTCTGACGATTATTACTACTATTACCGCCATTATCGTTATCGCCTTCCCAACCGGCCGGTGGACGGACTGTAATACGGTTCATCAGGTCATCGATCTGAGGCGCATCAATGGTCTCGTACTTCATCAAAGCATCTTTCATTGAATGCAAGATATCCAGATTATCCATCAGAATCTGACGTGCGCGCTGATAGTTGCGATCAATGATAACTTTCACTTCTTGATCAATTAAACGTGCAGTATCTTCCGACATATGTTTTGCCTTAGCCACAGAACGACCAAGGAAAACTTCGCCTTCCTCTTCCGCATACAACAGTGGACCTAGTTTTTCCGAGAAACCCCATTGTGTCACCATATTACGGGCAATGGATGTCGCCACTTTAATGTCATTGGAAGCACCCGTAGAAACATTATCTGGCCCGTAGATGATCTCTTCTGCAAGACGGCCACCGTATAAAGTAGAAATCTGACTTTCTAATTTCTGACGGCTGGCACTGATTTGATCACCTTCTGGCAAGAAGAAAGTTACACCCAACGCGCGACCACGGGGAATGATTGTCACTTTATGGACAGGATCATGTTCAGGAACCAGACGGCCAATGATGGCATGTCCTGCTTCGTGGTAAGCGGTGGCTTCTTTCTGCTCTTCTGTCATGACCATTGAACGGCGCTCTGCACCCATCATGATCTTATCTTTTGCCTTCTCAAATTCCACCATAGATACGACACGTCTGTTGCCACGAGCAGCAAACAAAGCTGCTTCGTTCACCAGGTTTGCCAAATCCGCACCAGAAAAACCAGGTGTACCACGGGCAATAATGGAAGCATCAATGTCAGTATCCAACGGAATACGGCGCATATGAACTTTTAGAATCTGTTCACGACCGCGAACATCTGGCAAACCAACGACAACCTGACGGTCGAAACGGCCCGGACGCAACAGCGCAGGGTCCAGAACATCAGGACGGTTAGTGGCAGCGATAACGATAATGCCTTCGTTACCTTCAAAACCATCCATTTCAACCAGCATCTGGTTCAGCGTTTGTTCACGTTCATCGTGTCCCCCCCCCAAACCAGCACCACGTTGACGCCCTACAGCATCAATTTCGTCGATAAAAATAATACAAGGAGCGGCTTTCTTCGCTTGTTCAAACATGTCACGAACACGAGAAGCACCAACACCAACAAACATTTCAACAAAGTCAGAACCAGAAATGGTGAAGAATGGTACTTTAGCCTCACCTGCAATTGCTTTCGCCAGTAAGGTCTTACCTGTTCCTGGAGGCCCTACCATCAAGATACCTTTCGGGATCTTACCACCTAGTTTCTGGAAACGGCCGGGCTCACGCAGGTATTCAACCAATTCACCCACTTCTTCTTTTGCTTCATCACAACCAGCAACATCAGCAAACGTGGTTTTGATCTGATCTTCCGTCAACATACGGGCTTTGCTTTTACCGAAAGACATCGCCCCTTTACCGCCACCACCTTGCATTTGGCGCATAAAGAAGATCCAAACGCCAATCAGCAGTAGCATTGGGAACCATGAAATAAAGAGAGTCGCTAACAGGCCTTGTTGCTCTGGTGGTTCACCAACAACTTTTACCTGTTTGTTGAGCAGCGTATCCAGCAGCTTCTCATCCTGAACTGGCATATACGTGCTATATTTTCCACCGTTGTCTTTCTTAGTGAAATCAATGTCACGACCCGAAATACGTACTTCACTGATTTGATTATGTGATAACTCACTGATGAAGTTCGAGTAATCCACCCTACGACCACTGGAATCGCCGGGACCAAAACTCTGGAACAATAACATCAAGACAACTGCGATGACTAACCAGAGAATCAGGTTTTTCGCCATGTCACTCAAGGGATTAACCTCATATTACAACTGTGTTAACAAATAGCAGCAGGGTACTACACTTTCCGCCCTGTCGCTACAATGTATACTTCACGTGATCGTGCCCGCGAAGCGTCTGGTTTACGAATTTTGACTTTCGTAAAAAGGGAGCGTATTTCCCTCAGGTACTCATCAAAGCCCTCTCCCTGAAACACTTTGACGATAAAACTACCCCCAGGGGCCAGCACATCACGACACATATCCAACGCTAACTCAACCAGATACATGGATCGAGGAATATCGACCGCGGGGGTTCCACTCATATTGGGAGCCATATCCGACATGACGACCTGGACTTTATTATCACCAACTCTCTCAAACAATGTTTTCAATACAAACTCATCACGGAAGTCCCCCTGTAGGAAATCAACTCCAACAATGGGATCCATCGGTAAAAGATCACAGGCAATTACCCGACCACGATCACCAATCTGACTGACTACGTACTGAGACCACCCACCTGGGGCAGCGCCTAAATCAACAACGGTCATGCCCAGTTTAAAGATTTTGTCGCTTTGCTGTATCTCATCAAGTTTAAACCAAGCGCGGGAGCGAAGCCCTTTTTTCTGCGCCTGAAGAACATATTTATCACTAAAATGTTCCTGTAACCAGCGACTTGAGCTTGCTGAGCGTTTTTTATTGGCCATTGTTCTTTCCAACTATACTAACTAATAGAGAGCCCTATTTTTGCATTCTCTTATCAAACCACACCACACACTTATGGTGATAGATAGGAGATGGCGGTAGAATATGTCGTTTTCAATCCCAACTAAGCAAAAAAACGATGACTCTTAACAAGAAACAAGTGCAATACCTGAAAAGTCTCGCTCATTCATTAAAGCCTGTTGTTATGATCGGTAACAACGGACTGACTGAAGGCGTATTGGCCGAAATCGAACAAACCCTTTCGCATCACGAGCTTATCAAAGTCAGGGTTGCAGGCGAAGACCGTGAAATCAAAACTTTGATCGCGGAAGCTATTGTTCGTGAAACTGGCGCATATAATGTGCAAATTATTGGAAAAATGCTAGTTCTCTACCGCCCATCGAAAGAACGCAAGATTAGTTTACCGAAATAATCTCAACATATTTATACAAAAGTGCCATTCTACCATGATAAAAAAGGCCAAATCAGGCCTTTTTATTTCCACCATCAATATATAATCGCTGTTTTCTATGCCCCTCCCCGCTCTACGAGCGGGAAGGTTAATTCAACTTTTAAATTGAATATCAAATATACTCAACGTTCAGAACTTCATATTCTACTTTGCCGCCCGGAGTATCAATCACAGCAACATCATCCACTTCTTTGCCAATTAAGCCACGGGCAATAGGCGAGTTAACCGACAGCAGGTTTTCTTTGATATTCGCTTCATCGTCCCCCACAATGCGGTAAGTCTGTTCTTCATCAGAATCAACGTTTAACACCGTTACCGTTGCGCCAAAAATGACACGGCCATTGTTGGTCATCTTAGTGATATCGATCACTTGTGCATTAGAAAGTTTAGCTTCAATTTCTTGAATACGGCCTTCACAGAATCCCTGTTGCTCACGAGCGGCGTGATATTCAGCATTTTCTTTCAAGTCACCGTGCTCACGCGCCTCAGCGATTGCAGTAATAATTTGAGGGCGACGTACATTTTTCAGATATTCTAATTCTTCGCGCAATTTATCTGCGCCACGTACCGTCATCGGAATTTGTTTCATTTATCAAACCTCTAAATCAATCCTAAGCCCAGACAACATCTTCCTGATTTTTGCAATAGCATCACTTCTCTTGCAATAACAATATCTTGCAATAGATTACAACACAATGAGCACACCCTATCAGGCGGGCTTCCAGACAATAAAAAGAGTATAAACTACAGAATACTCTGATAGTTCACATACATATTTAAACTGCTAATCTATCATTTTAACGTAGAGTTGATGATGGATCATCGTTTACTTTTTCCTGAATTGCATCTTAGTATTATTGATACAAATATTATCGGAATACATCCACATTCATATGCGAGATCTATGGCTCTTTTAAAGATTACCAGCAGAATAGCTTGTATGCTCAGTTTGAGCCTGAGTATTTTCAGTGCTAATGCCTCTTCAATTGAAGAAAATATTCAATATTTGCCAGCGGGAACTAATTTTTCATTTATCGCCCAGAAAGTCGGCGAAAAAACACCTCTCATTGATTATCATGGACAGCAATTGGCATTACCTGCCAGCACTCAGAAAATTGTGACAGCACTAGCTGCCTTATTGCAGCTTGGCAAAGATTTCCGCTTTGTCACTACATTAGAGAGTGACGCTCATGTTGAAGATGGCAGATTAAAAGGCAATCTTATCGCCCGTTTCGTTGGTGATCCATCGCTAACACGCACACAACTGCGCAATATGGTAGAAAAGTTAAAACAATCTGGTGTACAGCAGATTGAGGGTGATCTCATCATAGATATTTCCATTTTTTCCAGCCACGATAAAGCACCCGGTTGGGTATGGAATGATATGACGCAATGTTTTAGTGCTCCGCCTGCTGCTGCTATTGTGGATAAAAACTGTTTTTCAGTCTTACTCTACAGCGCTGAACAAGCTGATGCATTAGCCACTGTTCATGTTCCTTCGTATTATCCTGTCAATGTATTCAGTGAAGTAAAAACACTTACGAAAGGTTCTCCAGAAGCAAAGTACTGTGAACTTGATGTGACAGCAGGAGAATTGAACCGATATACGCTGACTGGCTGCCTGACACAACGTAGTGAACCCTTGCCACTGGCATTTGCTATCCAGAATGGAGCAAGCTATGTGGGGGCTATTCTGAAAAATGAACTACATATTGCTGGAATTGAATTAAAAGGCCATCTACGACGCCAATCGCTTCCTGAACAACCGGAAAAGATCCTCGCATTGAATCAATCAATACCTTTACATGATCTGCTCAGAATCATGCTGAAAAAGTCAGATAATATGATAGCTGATACCGTTTTTCGCACCCTCGGACATTATTACTTTAACGTTCCCGGCACCTGGCGCTCCGGCTCTGATGCTGTTCGTCAGATCTTAAAACAAAAAGCAGATATTGATCTTGGTAATACTGTCTTAGTTGATGGTTCCGGACTCTCACGTCATGACCTTATCACTCCTTCAACCATGATGGAGATTCTACAATTCATTGCCCAACACAATAACGAACTGGATTTTATCTCCATGCTGCCGCAAGCAGGTTATGATGGCACACTAGCCTATCGTCCCGGTCTGCATGAAGCTGGCGTTAATGGCAAAGTTTTTGCGAAAACAGGATCATTGCAAGGTGTATATAATCTTGCGGGCTTTATGAAAGCTTCCAGCGGACAACAGATCGCTTTTGTTCAATTTATTTCGTCTTACTCCGTCTCTCCTGAAGATCAGCGCCAGCGCCGTATTCCTCTGACTCGCTTTGAAAGCCATTTATATAAATCGCTATACAAAAACAATTGACGAAAATGCCTTAAGAAGGAATAAGAAAAAAGGGCGCTTCAAATACGCCCTTTTCCATCATTTAGATATCTGGTGTGAGAACTTAACGTTTGTAAATAAATTCAACGCCTTCATCATCTTCTTCATCCCAGTCGTCATCCCAATCATCAGTATCAGATGATTGCTGCAACTGTTCCTTATGATAGTCATCCCACATGAACTCAACTTTCTTCGGTTGAGATCCTTCCTCGGCACCTACTTGGCGAGGCTGAGCCTTGATGAATTCCATGATATCCCAGCAGAGATCTTTCACTCCCTGACGATTCACGGCTGAAATCATGTAATAATCGCCTTCCCAACCCAGTTCATCAGCAATCGTCTTCGCTTTCAATTTAGCTTCTTCCGGATCGGTCAGATCAACCTTATTGAATACCAACCAGCGTGGTTTTTCAGCCAGTTTTTCACTGTATTTATGCAGTTCATTGATGATAATACGAGCATTCTCTACTGGATCAGATTCATCAATTGGGCAGAGGTCAATTAAATGCAACAATACACGGCAACGTTCCAAGTGTTTCAGGAAACGAATACCCAAACCAGCACCTTCTGATGCACCTTCAATCAAACCTGGGATATCTGCTACAACGAAACTTTGCTCGTTATCCATACGTACAACACCAAGGCTTGGTACTAACGTCGTAAATGGATAATCAGCAACTTTAGGTTTTGCTGCTGAAACAGCGCGGATGAAGGTAGATTTACCCGCATTTGGCATTCCCAACATCCCTACGTCTGCCAGCAACATCAGCTCCAACAGTAGCTCACGACTTTCTCCCGGCGTTCCCATGGTTCTCTGGCGAGGAGCGCGGTTAACAGAGGATTTAAAACGGGTGTTACCCAACCCATGAAAGCCACCTTTCGCAACCATCAAGCGCTGCTCGTGACGTACCATATCGCCCAGAATTTCCCCTGTCGCGATATCACGGATACGCGTCCCTACTGGTACTTTAATAGTAATATCCTGACCACGCTTGCCGGTACAATCGCGGCTTTGCCCATTTTGCCCACGTTCAGCACGAAAGGACTTCTCAAAACGGTAGTCGATTAGCGTATTGAGGTTTTCATCTGCCAGTAGATAAACATCACCACCATCACCGCCGTCACCGCCGTCCGGCCCACCTTTTGGAATATATTTTTCACGACGGAAGCTGACACAGCCATTGCCACCATCTCCCGCTACAACCAGTATCCTGGCTTCATCTACAAATTTCATCACTTTTCTCCGTAGGATAGCCACTATAAAGCTGGATGGCAGATCGTACCCAGAGATGGCATAATCCAAAATATAAAAAGCCCCGCAACACACATTGCAGGGCTTCCGATTCGATCGAAGTTCAAAAAACTTATTCAGCTACGATGCTGATAAATTTACGGTTTTTTGGACCTTTAACTTCGAATTTAACTTTTCCGTCAGCTAATGCAAACAGGGTGTGGTCACGGCCACAACCTACATTGTTGCCTGCGTGGAATTTAGTACCACGTTGACGAACGATGATGCTACCTGCCAAAACAGATTCACCACCAAAACGTTTTACACCCAGACGTTTACTTTCAGAATCGCGACCGTTACGAGTCGAGCCGCCAGCCTTTTTGTGTGCCATTAATCTGCTCTCCTAATATCTTAAGCGATGCCAGTGATTTTAACATCAGTGAACCACTGACGGTGGCCCTGCTGCTTACGGCTGTGTTTACGACGACGAAACTTAACGATTTTAACTTTCTCGCCACGACCGTGCGCAACAACTTCAGCTTTAACTTTAACGCCTTCAACTACTGGAGCGCCGATTTTGATGTCTTCACCATTAGCGACCATCAGAACCTGGTCAAACTCAACAGTTTCACCTGTTGCGATGTCCAGCTTTTCCAAGCGAATAGTTTGACCTTCGCTTACTCGGTGTTGTTTACCACCACTTTGGAAAACCGCGTACATATTAACTCCGCTTTCCGCGCACTCCCTAAAATTCTTTCCAGAGCGCGCTATAAAATATTCACAATAGGGCGCGAATTCTACGCAAAAACCACTTGGAAGACAAGAGCAGAATTAGAACAGAAGAGAAAAAAGCCGAGTTTTTCGATTGTCATTTATTTGAACGGTTTTTCAAGTACAATCAACATATCGCGATATCTATTGATACACTAATTAACGAGCACAGCTCTGAATCAGAGTCCAAAGCCAAAACATGAACTTAGAAACTATAATTAAACTTACAGCTGATGATATGGCAGCGGTTAATGAAACAATTCTTAACCAATTAAATTCTGATGTAGCGCTAATCAACCAGCTTGGCTATTACATTATCAGCGGCGGTGGTAAACGTATTCGCCCAATGATCGCAGTGTTGGCTGGTAAGGCACTGCATTATGAGGGAAAGAAACATATCAAAATTGCTGCCCTGATCGAATTTATCCATACAGCAACCCTACTCCATGATGACGTCGTAGATGAGTCCGATATGCGCCGCGGTAAAGCAACTGCCAATGCTATGTACGGCAATGCAGCCAGCGTTCTGGTTGGCGATTTTATCTATACTCGCTCGTTTCAAATGATGACAGACCTCAATTCTATGCGAGTGCTGAAATTGATGTCTGACGCCACGAATGTTATCGCTGAAGGTGAAGTGATGCAGTTGATGAACTGTAACGATCCGAACATTTCAGAAGATGACTACATGTGCGTAATTTACAGTAAGACTGCCCGCCTGTTTGAAGTAGCCGCGCATTCTGCTGCTATTTTGTCTGGTGCAACTCAGGAGCAAGAAGAAGCACTACGTGATTATGGTCGTTATCTTGGTACTGCATTTCAATTGATTGATGACCTGTTAGACTACGATTCCGATGATAATACACTTGGGAAAAACACCGGAGATGATTTAAACGAAGGTAAACCAACCCTCCCACTTTTACATGCAATGAATCACGGAACACCTGAACAGTCAGCACTGATCCGCGAAGCTATTGAGAAAGGCAATGGCCGCCATTTGCTGGATACTGTGCTTACAACGATGAAACAGTGTGGTTCACTTGATTACACCCGCCAACGGGCGGAGGAAGAAGCGGATAAAGCAATCTCAGCGTTACAAGTACTTGATGAGTCTCCATACAAAGCGGCCCTTGTGGGATTAGCCCACATCGCTGTACAGCGACTTTCCTGAGTCAGACCCAGTATTAGTATACCCTGGGTATAAGTATCCCAGACTATTCAGTCTGGGATACTCCTTTGTTTTCAACCTCTTGAATTCCTATATACTGCACAATGCTGGCAAGTCCTTTACGTAAAATGAACTTAACCATTCGCTCCCTTTCTGGCTTGGTCAATTGATAGTAAGCTTCCACCCAAATCATAAACGGATCCTGTCGTTTGTTCCGATAATACTCAACCGAGCTCTCACTGACGGTCAGTACATTCAAAACATCTTCGGGCAAACTATTGATATGATATTCGAGAGCTTTTCCCTGCACTCCACGCTTACGGCGTTGTTCCCAACCTTCACGTCTTGCCATCAGGTTTACTCCCTGGGGGGACGATGGCAGACCAGCGAGGCCAATGAGTTCCTTTGCAGAATACCATTCTTTTTTCATCTCTCTCTCCTCGCTTTGTACCGGAGCAGTAAAGAGGAAGCCAAATTTTAAACATTTAGCTTTTCAAAAGCTGCCTCAGGTAGCTACGATTTTTTCCAAAAAACTTCTTATTCCATCTCGTAGTATCACTTCTGTAATTGCCTCCTTTTCTTCATCCGTGAGTAGATTAAACGCACTTACCCAAATGGATAGCGGGTCTTGTTTCTGAACCTGATATTCAGGTGATATTTCATTAAGTTCCAGAGCTGCCAATGTTGATTCAGGAAAACACGAATAGTGATATTCAATTGCCCTTCCCTGAACACCTGTTCGTTTTTGTCTCAACCACTCTTCACGTTTGGCTCTGGCATTCACTCCTTGTGGTGATCTAGGTAACTCACCTACACCGGTCAACTCCATTGCCGTATACCACTCTTTTTTCATGATGTTTCTCTATTTTTGTAACCAAGTTCAAAAAAGAAGTTATTAAGAAAAAAATTAGAAATATTTTTAGAAAAAATAATGTTATTTTATTTTCTTAATAACAGATCCATGTTCGTTATTAATTTCACTCTAACGCTTTAGTTATACCACTAATGTGGCTCTAAATTTAATAGGAAAGGATTAAAAAAATGATTTCTATGAAATCGGATTGGCATCCTGCTGATATTATTGCTGCTTTACGTAAACGTGGAACAACTCTGGCCGCTGTTTCTCGTGAATCAGGACTAAGCTCATCAACTTTGGCGAATACTCTTTCTCGCTCGTGGCCCAAGGGAGAATGGATAATAGCAAACTACTTAGGTATTCATCCGTCTGAAATATGGCCAAGCCGTTATTTCAATCCTCATACTGGAGAGTTATTAGAAAGGAAAGTAAGAGAGAAAAAAGAATAATTAGCTACCAATATAATTATTGAAAGAAAAACCGCTAGCTTTTTTAAACTAGCGGTTTTTGTTATCTAATAGATTTAAATTAATTCGTATATTAATGAATTAAAAATTAATTAAATTAATCATTAATAAATCTTTCGCCTAATTCAATATCTTTTTTCAGAACAGAAAGCATATTATCCAATGCTTTCTGTTCAAACTCACTCAATTGACCAATATCTAAACGTTCTTCAATACCATTTTTGCCCAAACGAACAGGTTGTGCGAAGAAACGAGCGTATTTGCCATCACCTTCTACGTAGCTGCATTCGATAACATTGCTTTCACCCTGCAAACCACGGATTAAAGAAAGGCCCAGACGTGCTGCTGCTTGACCCATAGATAAAGTTGCAGATCCACCACCTGCTTTTGCTTCAACAACCTCAGTACCTGCGTTCTGAATACGTTTCGTCAACGCTTCTACTTCTTCATCAGTGAAACTGACATCCGGGATCTGAGACAATAATGGCAGAATAGTTACGCCAGAGTGACCGCCGATAACAGGAACGTCCAGCTCTTCTGGTTTCTTATCTTTCAGTTCTGCCACAAACGTATTAGAACGGATAATATCCAGAGTAGTGACGCCAAACAGACGATTTTTGTCGTAAACACCCTCTTTTTTCAGAACTTCGGCAGCGATTGCCACAGTGGTGTTCACAGGGTTAGTAATAATTCCGATTAATGCTTTTGGGCATGCTTTAGCAATCTGTTGAACCAGATTACGGATAATCCCTGCATTAATATTGAACAGATCTGAACGATCCATACCAGGTTTACGGGCTACACCTGCAGAAATCAATACAACATCCGCTCCTACCAATGCAAGAGTTGCATCTTCACCAGCAAAACCAGTGACCTTCACAGCTGTTGGGATATGGCTCAGATCGGCAGCCACACCTGGGGTCACCGAAGCAATGTCATACAAGGAAAGTTCTGAACCTGAAGGAAGCTGTGTCTTGAGTAGAAGGGCAAGTGCCTGACCAATACCACCGGCTGCACCGAGAACTGCAACTTTCATCCTGATACTCCTTTAAATAAGTGCTGTAAAAAACTTAAACCTGTCTGGTTAAGAGACGCAATATTTCCCATACAAAGTATAAGTATGGAATACGCTCTTAGCCTTACTCATCACTACGTATTAAAAACAATCTGTTAACAGACAGATTATCTACCTAATAACCCAATGATGGAACACTAAAGTTTTTTATTTTAGACAAAATGCTTATCTGTTAATGAGATAATGGGCACTTTTTTAGGAATTATTCCTGTTATCTTATTAATTGCTCTGTTGATTAACTTGTTCTTCTCCTTTCCCTTGAATAATATAATTTTATTAACAATAAATTTACTACGCTCAATAATGTAATTATTCTCTCTATTGGGTTTATTTTCTCATTCTTGTATAAAAATTCACTTTTTTGCATAATATTGGCTTCATAGTGGATTCAACGATGGTGAAATATGCGAATTCCTTCCAAACAGGAAGATTTAATCAAGGCTTTCAAAGCATTATTAAAGGAAGAAAAATTCAGTTCTCAAGGCGAAATAGTTGCAGCACTCCAAGAAGAAGGTTTTGAAAACATTAATCAATCTAAAGTATCCAGAATGCTGACAAAATTTGGTGCTGTCAGAACCCGTAACGCAAAAATGGAAATGGTCTACTGTCTGCCAGCAGAATTAGGTGTTCCTACCGCCACCAGCCCATTGAAAAATCTGGTATTAGATATTGATTATAATCATTCCGTAGTTGTTATTCGTACCAGTCCTGGCGCAGCACAGTTGATCGCGCGTTTATTGGATTCATTAGGAAAAGCAGAAGGGATCCTTGGCAGTATTGCAGGAGATGACACTGTCTTTTCTACACCGACACAAGCCCTTACAACCAAACAGCTCTATGAGGCTATCCTCAACTTGTTTGAGCAAGAACTGTAAATCAATCGTCCATCAAGACCATGTAAAAACACGGTATCACTGTATATCATTTTACCAGAGAAAATTTTGCCAGAGGTTCTGTGCAAGAGGATCGCTTGATCATTGCGATCCTCTTAATTTAACGCTTGTGATCAATTAAGCGGCATGTGCTTTCTTATTCAATGCTGCCAATAATTTCTCATGAATACCACCAAAACCGCCATTACTCATGATCAGTATGTGGTCACCCGACTGTGCTGCCTCAACAATCATACGTACCAACGTGTCAATATCTGCACTCCAGCGAGCAGGTTGAACACATTGTTCCGCAATTTCAGCAACCTGCCACTGGATATTACCAGGCTGAAACAGAAAAACTTCATCCGCTCGGCCCAGGGAAGGTGCAATATCATTTTTGCTCATACCCAATTTCATGGTATTTGAACGTGGTTCCAGTACTGCAAAAATGCGCGCCATACTGCCAGCTTTGCTTCGCAGAGCTTCCAGTGTCGCCAAAATTGCCGTTGGATGATGGGCAAAATCATCATAAACCGAGATATCATTCACTTTGCCAAGTAATTCCAGTCGGCGACGAGCATTGATAAAGTCACCTAATACCTGACAGGCATGCTCAGGCTGAATTCCTACATGGTGAGCTGCCGCAATAGCCATTAAGCCATTATGCATGTTGTGTTCCCCCACCAATGACCAGTTAACTTCGCCAACTAATTCACTATGATGGTATACTTGATAGGTACTGCTGTCCTGAGTGGTTTTTTGGACGTGCCAAGCCCCGGTGTCCCCAAGGTATTCCAACTCACTCCAGCAGCCCATTCCAAGCACTTGTTTCAGATTGATGTCATTATCGGGCACAAGGATCTTACCCTTGCCCGGTACGATTCTGACAAGATGGTGAAATTGCTTTTGGATAGCAGCCAGATTTTCGAAAATATCAGCATGATCGAATTCAAGATTATTTATGATGAGCGTACGAGGGCTATAATGAACAAATTTCGAACGTTTATCAAAGAAAGCACTATCGTATTCATCCGCTTCAATCACAAAAAACGGGCTTTCACCAACCTGTGCTGAAACATCAAAATTGCCCGGCACACCACCGATAAGAAACCCCGGTTTATAACCACAGGCCTCCAGGATCCACGCCAGCATACCCGCAGTTGTTGTTTTACCATGTGTTCCTGCAACAGCCAAAACCCAACGCTCTGGTAAAACATAATCATGTAACCACTGTGGACCAGATGTATAAGGAATACCGCGATCCAGCACCGCCTCAACACAAGAATTACCACGTGTCATAGCATTACCGATGATCACCATATCTGGCACAGGATCGAGTTGTGAAGGATCGTATCCTTGGATCAGTTCAATACCCTGATTTTTCAACAGAGTACTCATAGGAGGATACACATTGGCGTCAGAACCGGTAACTTCGTGACCTAATGAACGAGCGAGTATCGCCAGCCCTCCCATGAAAGTACCGCAGATGCCAAGAATATGAATACGCATTTATTTCTATCCGATATCATGAAGTGTATCACTATTCTAACCATCAAATCACAGATTAGAAATGCAATAGCCTATCAATCATTTTATTCTTTAGCTAAACTGCCCGCACTTTAGTGCTACCAGAATATGTAGCACGATTTTAAAACCATAACCAAATCAGGGCCTTCGTCATGAAAACATTAGGCGAATTCATCGTCGAGAAACAGCACGACTTTCCTCATGCTACGGGTGAACTGACCGCACTACTTTCTGCCATTAAATTGGGCGCCAAAATTATTCATCGGGACATTAATAAAGCTGGCCTGGTAGATATTTTAGGCACCAGCGGTGTTTCTAATGTTCAGGGTGAAGTTCAGATGAAACTGGACTTGTATGCCAATGAAAAACTCAAAGCAGCATTGAAAGCACGCGGTGAAGTAGCTGGTATTGCTTCCGAAGAAGAAGACGAGATCGTCATCTTTGATGGTGACCGGGCAGAAAATGCGAAGTATGTTGTTTTGATGGACCCACTGGATGGTTCTTCAAATATTGATGTAAACGTTTCCGTTGGAACTATTTTCTCCATTTACCATCGAATTACGCCAGTTGGGCAACCCGTTACCGAAGAAGACTTCTTGCAACCAGGTCATCGTCAGGTTGCAGCGGGTTATGTGGTTTACGGTTCGTCCACCATGTTGGTTTACACCACTGGCTGTGGTGTTCATACTTTCACTTATGATCCTTCCCTTGGTGTATTCTGTCTGACCCATGAGAAAGTCCAATTCCCGGAAAAAGGGAACATGTACTCGATTAACGAAGGGAACTACATCAAATTCCCTCTGGGAGTGAAAAAGTACATTAAGTATTGCCAAGAACAAGACGAAGCCACTCAACGCCCTTATACTACCCGTTATATTGGCTCACTGGTTGCCGACTTCCACCGCAATCTGTTGAAAGGTGGTATCTATATCTACCCAAGCACAGCAAGTCACCCGACTGGCAAACTCCGTCTGCTGTATGAGTGCAACCCAATTGCTTTCCTGGCTGAACAAGCCGGCGGCAAAGCCAGTGATGGCATTAACCGGATTTTAGATATCGTACCAAGCAAGCTGCATCAACGAGTGCCTTTCTTCGTCGGAACCAAATCTATGGTAGAAAAAGCCGAAGGCTTTATGGCTGAGTTTCCAGATGAGCCGGATGAGTAATATAAGTTAATTGGTTATAAGAGGAGGCGAAAATTCGCCTCTTTTTACTATTATTCTTACTATTATTCCTTTTCTTTGTACAAGAATCCTCTACCACCATTAACCCATAGGAATACAGGCATAATACAGAAAAATGGAATTACTTTAAGTCTGTTTTGGCTATAATATCCCACACTCCATTTTGGTTTGAAATTGAAGGAAACCTTTTATGAGCCTGAACAATGTACCGGCGGGTAAAGAACTGCCAGAAGACATCTACGTTATTATTGAGATCCCTGCAAATGCCGACCCAATCAAATATGAAGTGGACAAAGAATCCGGCGCTCTGTTTGTAGACCGTTTCATGGCGACCTCCATGTTTTATCCATGCAACTACGGTTATATCAACAATACCCTGTCTCTTGATGGCGACCCTGTTGACGTACTGGTTCCAACTCCATATCCATTGCAGCCAGGCTCCGTTATTCGCTGCCGTCCAGTTGGTGTTCTTAAAATGACCGATGAATCCGGTGAAGATGCTAAACTGGTTGCTGTTCCTCATTCTAAACTGACTAAAGAATACGACCACATCAAAGACGTAAACGATCTGCCAGAGCTGCTGCGTGCTCAAATTACACATTTCTTTGAACACTATAAAGATTTGGAAAAAGGCAAGTGGGTAAAAGTTGATGGTTGGGAGAATGCCGAAGCTGCTAAAGCGGAAATCCAATCTTCTTTCGAACGCGCTGCGAAAAAATAATTCTGACAGATAACAGCAAGTTTTGATTATAAAAAACCTCTGTATTTTTATTTATTGGCACAGAGGTTTTTTTATTTGGTTATATTGGTTAATTGGTTAACCTGTTAAAAATGATATAAAAACAGTAACATCGCTGATTTTTATCTCTCCTCGTGCCGCTTCAGCCAGTCACCGCTTTCTATTCGAGGCACTCCCTCAACTGATAACATGTATAAATAGATCCATGCGCTGCCATAAGGGGTTTTGACCAATTCCCTTTGATATTCCTGAGTATTCTTTTTTAAATCATCCAGTTCAGTCAAAATGGATGACGTAATGCGATAAACCTCACATTCAATTATTCCTTCGCCACGGATCACCGCTGGATAATGCCCCAGATCATAAATTTCATAACCTTCCAACCTATGCTCCCCCAAAAGTTGAGCATAGGTCATCCAGTGGTGATTACCTTGTTTGCGCCTCAGGCTGCCATAAACAATAACTCGCATCTTTAAAACTCAAACTCATAGAGCAGATCTAAAGCCTGATCAATACCAGATACCGCTTCCAGATACAATCTCGGCATCACACGGTAACGTAACGTCAGAGTTGCCAGAGAGTCAAAAATACCAACACCATATTTGACCTGTAAGTCGTTGGTAATCTTGCCACTCACAACAACCTGCGATTTGTTACCAATTCCTTGTGTATCCAGAGCCAGATCAGAAACACCAAAGGTTTCACCAATTTTGCCCACTAATCTACCACTCTGTGCGACACCCAAACCAATCAACACAGAAGTCATCTGGGAGTTATCAGAACCACCCTTATCTAAGCCTTCACCACGCAACAGGTAAGATAACGCCTCCTCTTGCGATTTGACTGGTTCAGAGAAAATTTCAATCTTAGGTTTATCTGCCAACCCCCTCACTTTCACACCAGCAATAACATCATTCGCTGTCGATTCGGGGTTGCGGATCGCTTCAATATTCAACATAGGTTGATCCGGTGGACCAGAGAACAGAATAATTCCCTTACGTACCTGTAAATCCTGCCCATAAGCGCGAAAGCGACCATCTGGAATATCAATTTGACCATTCAGCCCCAATCCCTGCTGATCCTGAATGACTTTCAGGTCTCCTTTCAATTGGGCGTTCAAACCAAATGCACTCAAGCGGACATCATCACCTACGTGAATATTTAAATTACTTTGAATCAAAATGGAAGATTTTTTCTTTTCTATCGGCTGTAGATTTTTATCCAACATCACTTCATCAGGAGAAACATCCACCGCAGATTCCGGTAATTCCTGTACCGTAATGCGTGCCCACGGAATATCTACATTGCCATTGAGCTTCAATAATTGAGGCGTCGCTTCAAAAACCAGATCAGGACTCACATCAATTTTTACCATTGGTGGTACTGTCACACGCAGTTTTTCACCATACGCAGTCACCCTGGCATACCATGCATCCAGATTGCGCCAGTCTGCATTACCATGAAGATTGAGTTGCCCTTGCGGAGTTTTGATCACACCATCCAGATCGGAACGGGCACCATCAAAATGAACCGCTAACTGACTTTGCTTGATATCAAACGGCAACCAGTGGCTACTGACCTGAAAAACATCGGCTTTTAACATACCAAATAACAACGGATCCTTCGCATTACCACCAAAGCGTAAGTTCGCATTTAAATTCCCTTCAGCTTTTTCACCTTTATCTAGAATCGGTTTCATCAACTTCAGAGAAAGGGACTGGATATCTACATTACCCGCTAATTTACGTTGGCCTTCTAAATCATCGACTTGAACATGGCCATTCAGTTGCCCATTATCTGCCAGTTTAAATAACCACGATAAATCTGCCTTACCATTTGTCAAACCAGCACTCAAAGTCAATGCTTCAAAATCAACAGGTAACGTAGTGCCTTCCACAACCTGCCGAATCTGGACACCGTTTCCTTGCAGTATCATGTTCGCTTGTGGTAATTGATGCCCTGCTGTCCATTTGACATTAGCACTCCCACTAAATACGCCTTTAAGTTGGGTTGTTTTATCCAGGAATGGCTGGATCATAGCAAGATCAAAACGCTCAAACACAATATCAGCCTGCCCACTGGGGCCAGCTTCAATCGGTTTCGGAATACAAAGTTGAGCATTCGGGTTCAACCAACAATGAGTACCAATGATCACTTTTTGCTGTAAGTTCTGGTAATCAATGGCGATCGCCTTACTTAAGCGCCACTCACCAACCGGGGTCTCAAAATAGGTATTGTTGATATTGCCTTTCCAGCGTTCTTGTTGACGGTCAAAACTTCCATTGAGCACCAGCTTACCTGATACGGGATTCCCATCCACCTGCAATTGTAAGTCATGCTGTTTTTCTGTTCCTTTCGCATTGAGTATCAAGTTACTGATGATCAGATCCGACTGCTTCAATTGACGAATAACAACCGATAATTGCCCTTCAATCTGGTTGGTAGAACGCAAATTTCCTTTAATAGCCGCACTATCCACCCTCAGCATATTCTGCCAACCCACACGATGTGCATTTAAATCTGTCACAACTTGCGGTGCTTTCAGGTTGCCACGTAACTTCACATCGCCAACAACCACTCCGGACAATCCCGGCAGCAAGCCATTTAACTGTGGGGCATTGATATCGCCATCCAAATTCCATTTTTCATCGGTAAGATATCCTTTAATATCCAGCGTGTTACGACCCAAAATGAAGTTAAATTGGGGAATATCCCATTGTCCGGCCGCATTCCCGGAAACTTTGCCATGTGCTTTGACAGTATTCTGTTTTATATAACCATCAAGGGATATTTTAGGAAGTTGGAGCTGCCAACTGCCACCATATAAACTGCCACGTACTGCCACCTTGCCATCTATTTTGGCAGGCCATTCCGGCCACTGTTTAGCAGTATCAATGCCATTAAGCGTCAACAGCGCATTCCAGCTAATGGCTTTGCTCCAGTCAACGACACCAGTGAGATCCGCATGCCCCTGCAACGCAGATAGACGCAATCGAGTTAATCTGAGTCGTTCTTCATTTCCCTTTGCATCCAGCACCAATAAGGCCGGTGGAAGTTCTTCACCCTTAATATCAGAACGCAGGGAAAGATCATAACCACTGGCCTTACCATTCAGACGTAATTTGACATCATTTAACTGATATTCAGATTTACCTGCCAATGGCCACTGTAACCGTTTACCTGCCAATGTCAGGCGTACAGGCAGGCCCGCTTTAGCTAATTCGACTTGAGCATCCAAATTAGCATTCACTGGCCCTGAAAGATTCAATACCAGATTAAGCTGCTGTAATAAAGATCCGTTCAGTTTTGCCTCAACCTGTTGCCCGTTCAATTCATCCAGCTTGGTATTGCCCTTAACTGACAAATTGACTGGCCACAGTTCGGACAGTTTTGCTGTTCCCTGTATCGCGAGGGAGCCTTCCGGTGCACTTACGCTGAAGGTTTTGATATCTACCCGCCGCCCCTGATTACTGGCTTGTAGTTGCAGATCATTAAGAGTGATAGCGGTATCTCCCGTCAGACGAAGATGGCGGCCGTGAATATTTTCTACCGTAATATCAAGGGGAATAGGAACATTAGGCAATTCAGCCAATAGTGGCTTAGAAAACAGTGTCTTTAAAACCTCTCCCAATGATTCCTCTGGTTCAGTTTTCTGCTGAGTTTTTTGTGCAGTATGTCCAGGAGGGGTTTTCGGCAATGCAACCAATAACTTATTGACTTGTATGGGTTTTAGCTTCAGATGTTTTTCCTGCCACTGAGCACCCGCTTTGAACTCGTCCAAATCAATGACTGTATCATCTACTTTGACATAGGTATTCTTTAAAGAAAGCAGATCCAACGAAATAGGATAGGGTGTTTTCAGTTCAGTTAATGGCTCTGATTCTGACGGGCTTTCTGATGGCGGAAGTTCTGCCGTATTGACTAAAACAGATACCCCTTCCGTCGTCAGGGCATTGACACAAATATGGCTGTGTTTCAAACAAGAGAGGCGCAACGAAAGGTGTATCTTGTCAGCATTAACATCAACACCCGATATTTTATATTTTATACCTTGTAATGTTAAATCGCGCCAACCGCCACTGATACCTGCTATCTCCAGCCCTGGAACTAAGCGTGTCGTACTGTTAATCATAAAATGTAGGCCAGTTTGTGTACCCACTAATCCCACAATCGCTATCAACAACAGGCTAACAACCAATAGGAAAGCAATACTCAGCCTTTTTGCCCACCTCATAGTTCAGCCCCTAAACCGATATAAAATTGAATGCCATGATTATCTTTATCTCTCACGGGGGTTGCCAGGTCGAATTTAATCGGCCCAACGGGGGAAGCCCAACGTATGCCTAAGCCTGCACCTGTTTTAAAATTGCTCTTTTTGATATCATTCACTGCTTCGCCAGTATCCACAAACAATGCACTCCACCAATTACCATAGATATTGTATTGATATTCCAGCGAACCAATAACCAACTTTGACGCCCCTGTTAACTTACCATTACTGTCTTTAGGGGAAATCTTCTGGTACTTATAACCACGGATACTACGATCTCCCCCGGCAAAGAAACGCAAATCAGGCGGCACTTTCTCGAATTGATTGGTTTCTATCCAACCAAGATCTCCCCGTAAAACAAAACGGTGTTTATCACGAAACGTTCTGATCCAAACGTGGTGAGCCTGTAAGACCAGAAAATCTACATTTGATCGCCAAGTCGTATCGGAAACATCAATTGAATAACGCTGACTGTCTCCCCAATAAGGCATAGTACCGCCACGCTGACGAATTCGGCTGATATTCGCGCCCGGATAAAGCAACGTTGTTGTATTCGTTACATTAGCTTGAGTAAAGTGGCTGAGGCTCCAGCGCAAATTGACACTGTATCGCCACCCTGTGGAGAGATCCCAGTTACGAGAAAGGTTTAAAGTTGCGGTATCCGAGATGGTATCGTTGATATCTTTACGCTTATAACCTGTTTGCAACTCATAATATTGTTCAAGTGGATTAGCCTTAAGTGGCATTTTATAAGACGCATCAATCAATTGGTCACGTCTGGAAATATTTATGCTAGTGCTCAAACTGTGCCCACGGGAATTGAGCCACGGCTTTTTCCATTTTGCCTGAATACGAGGACCAACATCTGTTGCATATCCTCCTCCCAACTCAACATAATTGGCAGAACGGGGAACCAAAGAAGCATCCAGCGGCAATATCTTATCTTTACTATCACGCCCCGCCGTAAAATCAGGCACGACAACCGCTGAGTTGAACCATCCAGTATCTGCCAGACGGCGGTTAAATTCTGCCAGTTCTTCCGAAGAGTAATAATCTCCTTCTTTAAACGGCACAAGATTATTCAGGTAACTTTCTCGAATTTGTGAGCCTTGGAACTTAACAGGACCAAAGCGATAACGCTCTCCGCTATTAAAATCAAAATCCCAGAAGGATTCATGCCGTTCCTGGGATACTCCCAATTCACTTTTTTTTAACTCAGCATCAAAATATCCCTTCCTGAGCGCCAGATTATTTAACCCATTCTTAAAGTTTTCATACTCGCCATGATTTAGAATCGCCCCTTTCTTCGGCGTATTTTTTTTGATAAGTGCGGCATAATCCTGATCGGTTTTAGCTCCCCCCTCTAAATCAACCTTAACTTCAGCGACCCGCACTGGTTCACCTGGTGTGACTTTTGCTGTCAAAACAGGACGGAAAGGTGGAGTATTTTCCTGATAAGTGAATTCAATGGTGGGATTATAATACCCCAATGGCCTTAACCCTTTTCGTATGGCTTTTTCGACACGGGCCCGAAAACGTCCATCGGGAGAAACTTCATCAGTACTGATGTTTGAGAGCTGCACTCTGGCATTGTTATCCAGCTCGCCAGAAAGTCCTTCCACTTTCAATCGTAAATTTGCACTATAAGCCGATGGAGCTGCGATAGACACACAAAAAATAAATATGAAAGGGTATCGTGACACGCGAACTCCTAATATTTATTTAGGGGTAAGATTCAGCAGCATAAAAGAATACTGCCATGAATTAATTCTGGTAAAGTTTGAAAGATATACAAAACTCATAACCATAAAATAGATGACAAACGGGAGAGAATCTTGCCAAATTCAGTCAACGAAAGCCAACATGTTTCTGAACAGAATGCATTACCAGGCCGAGAAATACCATTAACTGTATCACCCTATCACTACGTTACACAGCATGCGATAAATAACATACCTGATAATATGGAAATCGCGTATGTAGGCATGGGATGCTTCTGGGGTGTCGAACGTCTTTTCTGGCAGCAGGAAGGCGTGTATACCACATCTGTTGGTTACAGTGGAGGCACTACTCCAAATCCGACTTATGAGGAAGTCTGTTCAGGGTTAACCGGACATACCGAAATCGTCAGAATTGTATTTGACCCGACCAAAATCACCTATGGGCAATTATTGAAGTTGTTCTGGGAAAACCACGATCCTGCACAAGGTATGCGTCAACAAGGTGATATCGGTACACAATATCGCTCAGCCCTTTACACGGTTTCTCCTGAACAACATGCCCAGGCACTTTCCAGTCGCGAGCAATACCAGCAAGCAATGGATGATAATGACGATAAACGCACAATTACCACAGAGATCTGTGAAGCCGGACCATTCTATTTTGCAGAAGATTATCATCAGCAATATCTGATGAAAAATCCTGAAGGATATTGTGGATTAGGTGGCACAGGCATCTGTTTTCCACCTCCGTCCAGAAACTAGCCGATTTAATAAACCCAAGTTATAATCATTGGACTAAATTCATCTGTCTTACGGTAATGTGCCGTAAGGCATTATTTGTGTAATTTTTCATATCTTCTTTCAGTGTTATTCAAATAAAAAACCTACCCTGCCACTGGAGATAAGACACGGATACTTTATGTTAAACAGTTTATTAGTCATACTTTTGCTTTGTGCGATTAGCGCATTTTTTTCGTTATCTGAAATCTCTCTCGCCGCGTCAAGAAGAATCAAATTAAAACTGATGGCTAATGAGGGAAATATCAATGCAGCTCATGTTCTCAAATTACAAGAAACACCGGGCATGTTTTTTACTGTCGTACAGATTGGCCTGAATGCAGTAGCCATCCTTGCCGGTGTTGTTGGAGAATCTGCCTTTTCTCCTGCCATTAAATCATTACTGCTCAAATTTATGCCTTATGAATGGGCAGAACAACTTGGCTTCATCTGTTCTTTCACTATTGTAACCAGCTTCTTTATTTTACTTGCTGACTTGACCCCTAAACGCCTTGGAATGATTAAACCCGAAGCTGTTGCAATCAGGATTGTAAATCCAATGCGTTTTTGTTTGGCAGTATGTCGTCCATTAGTCTGGTTATTCAATGGACTCGCCGACTGCATATTCAAAATCTTCAAAATCCCGATGGCACGCAATGAAGATATCACCTCTGATGATATCTATGCTGTGGTTGAAGCAGGGGCCGTCGCTGGAGTATTACGTAAACAAGAACATGAGTTGATCGAGAATGTTTTCGAGCTGGAGTCCCGTACTGTTCCTTCTGCCATGACGTCCCGTGAAAGCGTGGTTTATTTTGACAAAAATGAAGACGAAAGCAGTATCAAAGAAAAGATCTCTACCCATCCACACTCAAAGTTCCTCGTCTGCGATGGTGATATTGATCATGTCCTTGGTTATGTAGACTCCAAAGATTTACTGAACCGCGTTCTGAATGGGCAAAATCTCAGCTTAAAAAATGGTGTTCAAATCCGCAATGCTCTGATGATCCCTGATACCCTCTCGTTGTCTGACACCCTGGAAAGTTTCAAAACTGCCGGTGAGGATTTTGCCATCATTCTCAATGAATACGCACTGGTGATGGGTGTGATAACTTTGAATGATGTGATGACGACTTTAATGGGAGATCTGATTGGTCAGGGTCAGGAAGAACAGATTGTTGTCCGCGATGAAAATTCATGGTTAGTAGAAGGTGGCACACCTATTGAGGATGTGCTGCGAGTTCTGGATATTGATGATTTCCCGGATTCCAACAATTATGAAACGATTGCCGGGTTTATGATGTTCCGTTTGCGGAAAATCCCAAAACGCACAGATTATGTGAAATTTGGAGGTTACAAATTTGAAGTAGTAGATATTGATAACTACAAAATTGATCAATTACTGGTAACTAAAATTGTGGATACGCCATCTCCTTCTAGTTCAGGTCCTGTTGAGCAGGCGGTATCTGAGTAATAAACTCAAAGAAAAGCTGTCATTAGAAAAACTCTCTTTTACAAAAAAACGGCCGAAAGGAAAGGCCGTTTATTCTGCCGATTATGTTGCATCAATCATGATATATAATCATATAAAATTATTAAATTAGCTGTTACAGAAAACTATCCTATTTCAGCCTGTAAGAGCAACACTTGCTGGTTAACTTCACTCATTACATGGAAATGACGTTTATCTTTTATCCTTGGAGGTAAAATTTTCCCATAATTAAATTCAAAAGCACCCATGTCCTTAATATACAACCGCCCACGGAATAGGGTTTTTACGTAGAGAGCAATTTTTAGTGGATTATAGTGGCGAAAGATTTTCATCTCTTTTTATTCCTCCGTGCTTCTTACGATACTATCTTTTACTGCATGGCGTGATCAGACACATCACTGCTGTGTACGATGTATAGACTCTGTATCCGACAATTTGTTCCCCAACATTTAAGATTCAATCACTACTTTTACGTAACATGATGAAAAAAGAGAGCATTATGTTATATTGTCTGAAGATTACCTTATATTTTATTTTGAATGTTAACAAATTGTTGTATTTTGTAAAGACAGGCCCGCCAACAAGCGCTATGCTGAATATGATGCACCTTGATAACATGCCATATCATGCCAAATAAGGAATAAACATGCTAAAAAACATAATATTACCTTTAATATTGGGCTTAGCTTCAATATCTGCGTTTGCCCACAATATTACTGTCGAAAAACCCGTTCCTGTTGTCATCGTAACAGATAAAGGTGAACTACTTCTCAATGACAACAAGTTTAGCTATCAGAAATGGAACAGTGCAGAACTTCCAGGGAAAGTAAGGACTATACAGCATATTGCCGGGCGCAGCTCAGCCAAAGAGATGAATGATCCCCTTATTCAGGCTTTGAAAGCGGCTGACCTCCCGAAAGATCAATATCAAACCACCAGTATTGTAAATACCGATGATGCTATTTTTGGCACCAGTGCTTTCGTCCGCAGCAGTCTTGAAGACAGTAAAAAAGAGTTTCCGTGGTCACAATTTATTGTTGATAGTCATGGTGTTGTAAAAAAAGAATGGGGGCTGGAACCCAAAAGTTCAGCAATCATTGTGCTGGATAAGCACGGTAAAGTGAAATTTGTCAAAGATGGCAAATTAAGTCCTGAAGAGATCACACACGTTCTTGCTTTGATCAAAGAAGAACTGAAAAATTAATTATCTTCTTATTTCTCTGTCACATTGGTGATAATGGTTTCGTAGCAGGAACCATTATCACTTTAGCTATTATGATAAAGACAATTGGTGTTAAGACGATGGTGTTAAAACGGTAACATAAAAATTGAGCTATGATTCGTATCACTCATTAAAAAATCGTCACTCTGAACCCCGGATTCAAAAAAGATTCACGCGGTACATAACTTAGTGTTTTACCTGCCCAATCTGTTACATGTGCACCCGCGGCGATTGCAACAGCGTGACCCGCGGCAGTATCCCAAATATTTGTTGGCCCGAAGCGGGGATAAAGCTGTGCTTTCCCTTCAGCAACCATACAAAATTTAAGTGAAGATCCGACTGATAACGTCTGATGCGTACCTAATTGAGTAAGATAATCTTTCAGTTCATCATCCATGTGTGAACGACTAACTACAACAGTGGGTGGTATTGCAGCAACAACTTTAATGGGAAATTTCTGCCCATTCGTTTCTTTCCACGCCTGACGTTCCTGCCCTGAATAAAGCACATCATGTGCGGGAACATAAACCACCCCCATCACGGGTATACCATCCTCAATCAGTGCAATATTAACGGTGAATTCACCATTTCGGTTAATAAACTCTTTTGTTCCATCCAGCGGATCCACCAGCCAATAACGCTGCCAGTTTTTCCGTTCATCCCATGTTGGTGGATCTTCTTCTGACAGTAACGGAATATCAGGCGAAATACGCGTCAAACCCGCTTTAATGATCTTATGGGCGGCAAAATCCGCCGCAGTAACAGGTGAATCATCCGTTTTATGTTTTACTTGTAACGGTTGCTCATCATGATAAACCGCCATGATTGCTGTTCCTGCTTCCCGTGCCAATTGGCAGATCTGTTGTAACATCATACACCTCTGCATTTTCTAAAATAAAATAGCCGGCTAGCCGGCTATTTTATTGATCAGAATTACAGAATCTCAAGTAATTCGACTTCAAAGATCAATGTACTGTAAGGAGGAATAGAAGCACCGGCACCACGCTCACCATAAGCCAGATTATGCGGAATATAGAGCTCCCACTTGGAACCAACAGGCATCAGAGTCAACGCTTCAATCCAACCTGGGATCACACCACTGACAGGGAATTCTGCTGGTGTTCCACGTTGTACAGAGCTATCAAACACAGTGCCATCAATCAGACGGCCAGTATAGTGAACACGGACACGATCACTGCGGGCAGGGATTGTGCCATCACCCTGAGTCAGAACAGAGAACTGCAAACCAGATTCTGTGCTGTTTATACCTTCACGCTGTGCATTTTCTGCCAGGAACTTTTTGCCTTCTTCTGCCATCGCCTGCTGGCGTTCACGACGAACGCTATCAGCACGTTCATGTACTTCACGCAGAGCACGATGCAGTTCTTCCACAGGAAGTGCCGGAGCACGGTCTTCCAATGCATCACACAAACCTGCCAGCAGAGCTTCTGGCTCCAGTCCCTGCAAACCAGATTCCTGCAACTGTTGCCCAACCTGCAAACCAATACCGTAGCTTGCTCGCGCCTCAATAGATTCAAAAGAAGGTTTTGTCATGAAATTACCTGTTATTAAATGGATAAAGGTTCAAGCATAACAGCCCTGTCTGGATGGGTAAACGCGTGAAGGGATTTAAAAGGAAGTTTTGCTCTTGCAAAACATTTTTTGAATTATAACCAACAAAAAACGCCAGCATTGCCAGCGTTTTTTGTGTTCACATGTTCTGTCGCTAATCAGAGATTAAGCTTCTGGAACGACGTTAACGTTCAACTGTGCGAATACATCGCTGTGTACCTGAAAGTGAACTTCGTGCTCACCAACAGTACGCAGAACGCCGTTAGGCAGGCGAACTTCGCTCTTAGATACAGCAACACCAGCCGCAGTAATTGCGTTAGCGATGTCACGAGTACCGATAGAACCGAACAATTTACCTTCGTCACCCGCTTTAGAAGCGATGGTGACAGAACCCAGTGCGTTGATTTGCTCTGCACGAGCTTGTGCTGCTGCCAGAATGTCAGCCAGTTTAGCTTCCAGTTCAGCACGGCGCGCTTCGAAGAATTCGATGTTTTTCTTAGTTGCAGGAACAGCTTTGCCCTGTGGAACTAAGAAATTACGGGCATAACCCGCTTTAACGCTAACTTGGTCACCCAAGCTACCCAGGTTTGCTACTTTATCAAGCAGAATAACTTGCATTACCTTATCCTCTCAAAGTCGTGAATGGACTGTGCCTATTACTGATGACGATCAGTGTAAGGCAACAAAGACAGGTAGCGCGCACGCTTGATAGCACGAGCGAGCTGGCGCTGATATTTTGCACGAGTGCCGGTGATACGGCTAGGTACAATTTTACCACTTTCGGTAATGTAGTTTTTCAGCGTAGCAATGTCTTTATAATCAATCTCTTGTACGCCTTCCGCTGTGAAACGGCAGAACTTGCGACGACGGAAATAACGTGCCATTTGGCTAGTCTCCAGAATCTATCAATTCAATCTGCTCGGCATGAAGAACCAGTTTGTTAAGACCATTACGCCCATGGTGGGAGTTAATGAATCCTGAAACGGTTATTCGACTACCGACCGTTATACTGTGAGTATATTCCTGTAACAACTGTCCACTGGCAATAACGGGCATTCTGCACCATGATTGCCTGTTTAATCCGGCTTCCTGTTGCTGTGAACGATGTTCAAGCACAAACTGACAATGCGGAATACCGGATGGACTGACTCTTCGTATCGGTGCTTTGCACACTGTGCCGGAAAGCACCAAACGATTGGTTGTCACGATGATTACTCTTCAGAATCCCCAGCTTCATCAACATCATCAACCAGGTCTTCTTCCAAGACCAGGTCACGGCTGCGACGTTCGTCTTTAGCCTTAACCATTGGTGATGGTTCAGTTATTGCGTGCTTAACGCGCATAACCATGCTGCGGATAACGGCATCGTTGAAGCGGAAATTAGTTTCCAGCTCATCAATTGCTTCTTGTGGCGCTTCAACGTTCATCAGAACGTAGTGAGCCTTGTGCAGTTTGTTGATTGGATAAGCCAGTTGACGACGGCCCCAGTCTTCCAGACGGTGAATCTGACCTTGCGCGTTAGTGATAGTCGCACTGTAACGCTCGATCATGCCCGGAACCTGTTCGCTTTGGTCAGGATGGACCATAAAAACGATTTCGTAATGACGCATTATCATTGCTCCTTACGGATTATTCAGCCTCCTGTCAGGGTCAGCCGTGGCCCATGGAGGCAAGGAACGTGTTGAGTACGGCTGAAAAATTGACGCGTCACTATACCCGCACAATAAAAAAAACTCAAGCAACTATTGGGCGCTTCTTTGGCGCACAATTTCAAACAGGCAGATTCCTGTTGCTACTGATACATTCAGGGAAGAGACTGAACCCGCCATTGGAATACTAATCAGTTCATCGCAATGTTCACGGGTCAACCGACGCATCCCTTCACCTTCAGCCCCCATAATCAGAGCCATCGGACCTGTCAGTTTGCTCTGATATAAAGAATGCGTGGCTTCCCCCGCAGTTCCGACAATCCAAACATTATTTTCTTGTAGTAATCGCAGAGTACGGGCAAGGTTCGTGACACGGATCAGCGGAACACTTTCTGCCGCACCGCAGGCAACTTTTTTCGCGGTTGCGTTCAATTGAGCGGAACGATCACGAGGGACAATAACTGCATCAACTCCTGCCGCATCGGCAGTTCGCAAGCAAGCTCCCAAATTATGCGGATCGGTGACACCATCCAGAACCAACAAGAAAGGACGCTCCCATTGAGCTAACAGATCAGGTAAGTCATTCTCCTGATATTGTCGTCCAGGCTTAACTTTAGCAATAATACCCTGGTGTACCGCGTTTTCTGTCTGCACATCCAACCATTGACGGTTAGCCAGTTGAACTGAAACACCGATATTTTCCAATTCCTGTAACAGCGGAGTTAAACGGCGATCTTCGCGCCCTTTCAATACATACACTTCCATAAAACGCTGTGGATCACGTTCCAATAAGGCTTTAACGGCATGAATACCGTAGATAATTTCACTCATGACTGGATAATACCTAAAAAATTGAAGGCGGCAGAAACCGCCCCTGATTATCTGTAATTTGTAGTTGTTAGCTATTTGTCTGTCAGTTATTTTCGCGCGTTTTTTTCGCGCGTTTTGCTTTCAATTTTGCGGTTATCTTTTTGGTTTTGTCTGAAACTTTTTTCTTCTTGCCTGATTTATTGTTTGATTTATCTTGCTCCGTTTTTTTCTTCTGACGGAACTCACTGTCTTGACGGAAAACACGATCTGACTCGAAATTGGCTGATTTTTTATAATCTCGCCCTTTTTTGGCATTTTTACGTTCAGAAGCACCTTTTTTTGCTTTATCTCTTACAGTCTTACCTTTATTACGAGCTTTGCGGGTAGTAGAAAGCAGAATAAAGTCAATCTTGCGCTCATCCATATGCACCGCTTCTACACGAATTTCCACTTCATCACCGAGCCGGTAAGTCTGCCCGGAAGATTCACCTATCAGACGCTGGCCGACATTATCATATCGGTAATAGTCATTATCCAATGTTGAAACATGCACCAAACCATCAATGAAAAGATCATGCAGTCTGACGAAGAAACCAAAACCAGTTACACTGGTAATCAGACCAGTAAAAATATTACCTACCTGATCTTGCATGAAATCACATTTCAGCCAATCTGCCACATCTCTTGTCGCTTCATCGGCACGACGTTCAGTCATTGAACAGTGGTCACCCAATTGTAGCATCTGATCCATATCATTGTGCCAGCCACCCGTTGGTGTCCAATGTTGCTCAACAGTGCCATTCTCTTGTGCCAGCAGGTATTTGATCGCACGATGCAATGCCAAATCAGGATAACGGCGGATTGGCGATGTAAAATGCGCATAAGAACGCAGAGCAAGACCAAAATGCCCACGATTTTCCGGATCGTAGATGGCCTGTTTCATAGAACGCAATAACATTGTCTGCAACAGTTCATGATCAGGTCTTTCAGCAACTATTTTCATCAATTGAGCATAGTCTTTTGGCTCTGGTGTCATGCCTCCCAATAGACTCAGTCCCAATTCATTAAAGACTGAGCGTAAATTCAGAATACTTTCTTCTTTCGGTCGGTCATGAATACGATACAAAACAGGTTCACGCTGCTTTTCAACAAAACGGGCTGCCGCAATATTTGCCAGGATCATGCACTCTTCAATGAGTTTGTGAGCATCGTTACGTACTACTGGCTCAATCCGTTCAATACGACGTTCTGCATTGAAGATAAATTTTGCTTCTTCAGATTCAAACGAAATCGCACCACGTTCATCACGCGACTTATCCAATGCCTGATAAAGTTCATGTAAGTGCTCAATATGCTTTATCAAGGGCTTGTAATGCTCACGCAGCTCTTGATCGCCCTGCAAGATTTTCCATACTTTGGTGTAAGTTAAACGAGCATGAGAATTCATTACAGCTTCGTAAAACTTGTATGAAGAGAGTCTCCCTTGGGCGGAAACCGTCATTTCGCATACCATACACAGGCGATCAACTTCCGGGTTAAGTGAACACAATCCATTCGACAGAACTTCCGGCAACATCGGCACAACTTGCGATGGAAAATAAACTGAGTTACCACGGCTGCGTGCTTCCGTATCCAAAGGCGTTTGTGGGCGCACATAATAACTGACGTCTGCAATCGCTACCCATAACCGCCAGCCACCGCCCCGTTTTCTTTCGCAATAAACCGCATCATCGAAATCACGGGCATCTTCACCATCAATAGTAACTAATGGTAATTCTCGTAAATCAACTCGCCCTTGTTTAGCCGATTCCGGTACATTTTCATCCAGATCAGCGATCTGTTTTTCCACCATTGGCGACCAATGATAGGGGATTTCATGGGTTCGAAGAGCAATATCAACTGCCATGCTTGTTCCCATCGTTTCACCGAGTACCTCAACAATTTTACCAATCGCTTTAGTACGGCGAGTCGGGCGATTCGTCAATTCCACAACGACGACATTACCCATTCTTGCCCCACAGATCTCCTCTTTAGGGATCAAGATATCGAAACACAGACGGCTATCATCAGGTACAACAAACCCCATACCGGCATCAATAAAATACCGTCCAACAATTTGGCTGTTCTTTGGCACCAACACTCTTACAATTCGAACTTCAACCCGACCTTTACGATCCGGACGCAAAGGCTGTGCCAGTACTACATCGCCATGGATCGCCATTTTCATCTGCTCTGCCGACAAATAAAAATCTTCTTTGTGGCCTTCCACTCGCAGAAAACCGTAGCCATCACGATGACCAATGACTGTCCCTTTCAATAAGTCCAACCTTTCTGGTAACGCATAACACTGGCGGCGAGTGAAAACTAATTGCCCATCACGTTCCATTGCCCGCAAACGACGGCGCAATGCTTCCTGTGCATCGGCGCTGGTTAACTGAAGTTCTTGTGCTAGTTCCTGACGATTTACCGGAGTGGTGTGTTTAGAAAGGATATCCAAGATATATTCCCGACTTGGGATAGGAGATTCGTATTTTTCAGCCTCTCGTTCCTGAAAAGGATCTTTTGACATCGCAATTCCTCTGTTGTCATCAGTAAGCTGTTTATCCCCATATTTCATTTCTTGCTTCATTTTGTCAGCAACAATTTATAAAGGGGACGATTGTTTTCGACCATATCGGCCAAAGTATATTGATTCAATTCTGCCAAAAAATTTTCTACTGCTTGATTCAATACTGATTTTAAACGACAAGCAGGTGTAATATGGCAACTACTACAGTTAACTAACCCAAGTGGTTCTAATGCACGAACCACATCACCGATTTTAATCTCGTTAGCGGCCTTACCCAGACTAATGCCGCCATTTTTCCCCCTAACAGCATTAACTAGCCCCAGGTTACTCAGTTGATTAATTATTTTTACCATATGATTACGTGAGACACCGTAAGCTTCTGTTACTTCAGTAATGTTTGTCATCTGGCCTTCTGGTAAAGAAGCCATATAAATCAGGGCACGCAAGCCATAATCGGTAAAACTGGTTAACTGCACACTTACCTCTGGGTGGCTGAATATAACGGGGGGTTATTGATAACCCAACAAACAGATATTATTGGTTTATCATTAGCTGGTCACATTATGTGGGTATTTTAAAAATTAAGCAAAACGAGCTGCCGCCTTTCCTTCTATCTCCTTAAAACACAAAATCAGACAGTCAATAGTCAGGCTAGCTTAGGACTCTTTCCTGACGCACCAGAATATATTCAGGTTCAAGAGATTTTTCCTGAAAAGTTCGTCAGCCTGGAGGATAAAGCGGTGCTACCAACCAAAGGAGAATGATCACTAGAGGAATGGCTACAGCGACCCCATGTGATGTTGGCCTTACGACCCGATGCGAATGACGAAATCGAAAAAACCTTATCATTACTAGGGCTAAAGCGTCATATTGCCTTAGCTCTGCCACTGGAGTGCGGCGGTGGAATTCCTACCTGGCACTGACCTCATATTGACTGTTGCCAGCCGAATCTTAGAACCAATGCATCGGTACAAAGCATTACGACAATTCAAGTCGCCTTTTGTTCTTCCCGAATTTGCATATCAGCAAACTTGGCATATTAGACGAGAAAGAGACGCAGCACATCGCTGGTTGCGTCAGGCTATATTGACTGTAGCCAGTCCCTAATCCACTAAAACCCTGTGACCGGGGTGAGTGAGGACAGTCAACAAAGAGACATCTCAAAAAACGGAAGGTATAAATTGGGACCAGTCAAAACCCAGTCCAGTAATACAAACTTATATCTATTTTTTCGCGCAGCTATAACTTGGAGAAGAACAAGGCGACAGGGATAAGTAGGTAGGTATTGTGGGCTTGCCAGTAACTTAAACCGGGCATAAAGCCCGGTTGTAGATACTTTAAAGATTTAAAATCATCAATTAAGCATCAAATGGATCCCGCAGGATCATGGTTTCAGAACGATCCGGGCCAGTAGAAATAATATCAACAGGAACGCCAGTTAGCTCTTCAACACGTTTGATATAATTCAATGCTGCTGCTGGCAACTGGCTGTGTTCTTTAACACCGAAAGTACTTTCATCCCAACCTGGCAGAGTTTCATATACCGCTTCCAAACCTTCCCAGTTTTCTGCAGCCAATGGCGTAGTCTCAATGACAGTACCATCAGGCTTACGATAGCCAACGCAGATTTTCACTTCTTTCAAGCCATCCAGTACGTCCAGTTTAGTCATACAGAAACCGGACAGAGAATTGATTTGGATCGCGCGACGAATAGCAACGATATCCAACCAGCCAGTACGACGGCTACGCCCTGTGGTTGCACCAAATTCCTGACCTTTCTGACGCAAATATTCACCAGTTTCATCAAACAATTCAGTTGGGAATGGACCAGCGCCAACACGGGTAGAGTAAGCTTTAATGATACCTAATACGTAATCAACATAACGTGGTCCCAGACCTGAACCAGTTGCAACACCACCCGCGGTAGTATTAGAAGAGGTTACATAAGGATAAGTACCGTGATCGATATCCAGCAATGTACCCTGCGCACCTTCGAACATTACCAGCTCACCTTTCTGAGTTGCTTTGTAGAGCAGGTCAGAAACGTCAACTACCATGCCGGTCAGAATATCCGCAACTGCCAGAATATCATCCAGCGTTTTCTGATAATCAACAGCAGGTTCGTTGTAATAGTTAACCAACTGGAAGTTATGGTAATCAATGATTTCTTTCAGTTTAACTGCGAAAGTTTCTTTATCGAACAGATCGCCCACACGCAGGCCACGACGAGCCACTTTATCTTCGTATGCAGGCCCGATACCACGACCAGTTGTACCGATCGCCTTAGCACCGCGCGCCTTTTCGCGGGCATTATCCAATGCAACATGATAAGGCAGGATCAACGGACAAGCTTCAGAAATAAGCAAGCGTTCACGTACAGGAACCCCACGCGATTCAAGCTCCTTCATCTCTTTCATCAAAGCATCTGGTGCTAAAACGACCCCATTTGCGATAATGCTAATGACATTTTCACGTAAGATCCCAGATGGGATTAAGTGGAGAACGGTTTTTTCACCGTTGATGACTAGTGTATGGCCTGCATTATGGCCGCCCTGATAACGAACCACATATTTAGCCCGTTCAGTCAGCAAGTCGACGATTTTACCCTTGCCCTCGTCACCCCATTGGGTGCCCAATACGACAACGTTCTTACCCATTTCAAAAGTTCACTCGGTTGCTTAAAAATGGATTCTAACATCTCATTTAGCACCTTTCAGTATTTTTTCTCACTTCTGTTATTTCGTTTCGTCATATTAATGGGCTGCTAAGTAAACATTGGTAATGATGGCAGACAAAAAACTAGCATGAAAAAGCCACTGTAAGAAAACTTACAGTGGCTCAAATGAGATTTCTTTTTTCAATTCAGGCGAATATAAAACAATTCACCTATCAGAACTCATTAGTTATTAACACGGTTAACATGATCACGCTGTTTAGTCGGCTCTTTCATATAACGGAAGAAATCAGTATCCGGGCTGAGAACCATGATATTCCCCTCATTCTTGAAACTTTTTTCATAAGCACGCAAGCTACGGATGAAAGCGTAGAAATCAGGATCTTTATTGAAAGCATCAGCAAACAGTTTAGTGGCTTCTGCATCGCCTTCACCACGTAAAACCAGTGCCTGACTATATGCCGCTGCTTTAATCTCAGTAGCTGATTTGTCAGCCGCAGCACGGACCTTCTCAGCCTCTTCCATACCCTGTGAACGATGGCGACGTGCTACCGCTTCACGTTCTGCACGCATACGCTGATAGATTGCACCAGAAACTTCATCAGGCAAGTTGATTTGCTTGATACGGACATCCACAACTTCAATTCCTAACGCAGCCATACTGTTCGGGTTGAAAGCGGGTTGTTTACCTTTAGTTTCTTTCTTCACACGGGCAGCAGCAGAGGCGATTGCACTGTCTGCGGAAGAATCCTCATCACTTGTTCCCAGGTTCAGGGCATTACGCACATCCGTCGTCAAACGACCACGGGAATCTGTTACAATACCACGGACATCCAGTCGACCAATTTCAGAACGCAGGCGGTCACTGAATTTACGTTTTAACAGCACTTCAGCTTGAGAAATTGCACCATTTCCCGTTGCCAAATAATAGCTACTGAAATCTTTAATCCGCCATTTCAGATAAGAGTCAACAATCAGGTCTTTATTTTCACTTGTCAGAAAGCGATCAGCCTTGATATCCATCGTCTGGATACGGGCATCAAGTGTTTTGACAGTTTCAATAAATGGAATTTTAAAATGCAGGCCGGGCTGATAAACCATTGGCTTATTTTCAGCATCACGCACCACTTTGCCAAAGCGCAGCATGATACCACGCTGACCTTCATATACGATAAATATTGATGAATACAGCACAACCAATACGGCGGCAATAGCAAAGACGAACGACTTACGCATGATTATGGTCTCCCTTGTCTTGTCGTATCACCACGCAGGTTGTTTGAATCATCATAACCAGAACTGCCATAACCAGAGTTGCTATAACTAGATGGCCCGTGTGTTGGTGTAGAATGTGTCGCGCTGCGTTGCTCCGATGTTACCTTCACTTCTGATGGCTTAACCTTTGCGGCTTCAGCTTGACTACGCAGAACCTGATCCAGTGGCAATACCAGCATATTGTTGCTCTTTTCATTTGCAATCACTTTACGGGTATTACTCAGAATACGTTCCATCGTCTCAATATAAAGGCGCTCACGGGTAATTTCCGGTGCAGCTTTATATTCTGGCAGGATTTTAGCGAAACTTGCCACTTCACCCTGTGCATTCAATACGACACTGACTTTATAGGCTTTAGCTTCTTCGATAATACGTTGAGCGTCACCCTTGGCAATCGGTAAGACAGAGTTTTTATAGGCTTCTGCTTCACGAATCGTTTTCTGCTCTTCTTCGCGGGCTGCGATAACGTCATCAAACGCCGCTTTCACCTCTTCAGGTGGACGCGCAGTCTGGAAGTTAACATCCAACAAAGTGATCCCCATATTGTACGGACGAATGGTTTCTTCCAGTACCTTTTGGGTATCGTTACGCACAATAGTACGATCCGCAGTCAGAATTTTTTCCATTGTGTATTTGCCGACAACCCCGCGCACAGCACTGTCGGTCGCTTGATGCAGGCTGTTATCAGGATTAGTGACATTGAAAAGATAGGCGGCAGGGTCAGTAACACGATACTGAACGTTCATTTCAGCACGTACTACGTTTTCATCCGATGTCAACATAACACCCGATGTTGCCAATTCACGAACAGATTCAACGTTAACAGCACGAACCCGGTCGATAAATGTCATCTTCCAGTTCAAGCCAGGCTGCACGATATGGCTAAATTTACCCAATCGGGTAACAACACCACGTTCTGTTTCTTTAATGGTATAGAAACCACTTACAACCCAAACAGCAACTGCAGCAGCAACGGCGAGACCAATAAGACGCCCACCAAATTTAAGGTTCTGTCCAGAACCATTTCCACCTTTGTTTCCACCGAGACCACCGAGTTTTTCACTCAGTTTACGGAACAGATCGTCGAGATCAGTTGCTCCACGGTTTCGACCACCTTTATTGTTGCCGCCGGAGTTGCCGCCATTATTATTGCTGCTTCCCCACGGGTCGCGGTCCTGTCCGTTATTACCGGGCTGATTCCACGCCATGTTTTAGCTCCACTTTTAGTTTTTCACTGGTTTTTCAGAGGTGACTGCTCTCCACCCAGATGGGTGAGGCTTCCCACTTCACAGGCCGTTGCCTGTCCCTGACAGGTCTGACAGCGGCCTCCATGGGCAGAAACGATAACTTTCATCGTTTCGCAAGCAACCAATATTTTTGGGTGATACTTTTGACAGTGCTGATTCGGTCACTGCAATTCTGGCACAGTCATTTCATCACCACCATTCCATCACCGCTATTCCATGACTTTAAGCACCTTGAAATGGCAGACAAAATGATACCTTGTTTGTTGTCCTGCGCCAATCAATCAGACAACATAGTCTGGTAAATTTGGCTCTTGTTTGCACAGACGATGCCAATCCACTATCGGCATCCTGACTTCAAGCCCCAACTGACCATCTTCTTCCATCCACTCACGCTCAATCGCCTGAAGCTGGTAAAAACGACTACGCAAGCGCCCTGCTTCTGGTGGAAGATGCAATTCATAATGCGCAATTTCCCCTGAAAGACACTCAGTCAGCGCCTGTAATAACAGAGGGATGCCTTCTCCAGTCTGAGCAGAAAGCCAGACTCTCACCGGACGATTTTCCTCATCACGGTCAATACGGGGAACAAAATCAGCCAACATATCGATTTTGTTCATCACCAATAGAGAAGGGATCTCATGCGCTTCAATCTCTTCCAGGACGCTATCAACAGCAAGGATATTTTCATCCAAACGATTATCTGACGCATCAACAACATGAAGCAGCAATCTTGCCTGCCGGGTTTCTTGCAAAGTAGCCTTAAACGCTGCAACCAAATCATGAGGCAAATGACGAATGAAACCAACGGTATCAGCCAAGACAACCGGACCAACATCATTCACATTGATCCGACGCAATGTAGGGTCGAGAGTAGCAAAAAGCTGATCAGCAGCATATACCTCAGCCGAGGTTATTCTATTGAATAAACTTGATTTTCCTGCGTTGGTGTAACCGACGAGGGAAACAGTAGGAATATCTGCTTTATTACGTGCCTGACGCCCCTGTTCGCGTTGCTTTTCTACTTTATTGAGACGCCCCAGAATCTGCTTGATCTTGTCACGCAGCATACGGCGGTCTGATTCCAACTGTGTTTCTCCCGGACCACGTAATCCAATCCCCCCTTTCTGGCGTTCAAGGTGAGTCCAACCCCGCACTAAACGGGTGGATAAATGACGCAATTGTGCAAGTTCTACCTGCAACTTACCTTCATGCGTTCTTGCCCGCTGGGCAAAAATATCCAGGATCACTCCCGTGCGATCAACAACACGGCATTGGCACAGGCGTTCAAGATTACGTTCCTGAGCAGGACTGAGTGCATGATTAAACAGCACCACATCTGCGCCACTGTTTTTGACTGCTTCAGCAATTTCTTCTGCTTTGCCTTCCCCGACAAAATATTTCGGATGCGGAGCTTTACGGCTTCCTGTCACTATCTGCACAGGAGAAACACCTGCGGAAGTCACCAATGATTCGAATTCACCGAGATTTTCCGTATCTTTTTCCTGTGAGAAAAAAACATGCACCAGAACAGCTAGTTCTCCGCCTTCATAACGATCAAACAACGGCGCAACCCCTCAGGCTGAGTAAAATCCATAGGAAAAACATAGGTAAAGTCTCCCTACCTATGTTTTTATTTACATCAGGCACTACCACTGATTTATTCAGCGATATCATTTTCCTGCTGTGCCGCCGAGCTAGTATTAGCCTGATAATTTCCTACACTGGCTCCCACATTTACATTGCTACCATGATGAGACACTGGGCGGGAAGGTACAACAGTAGAGATGGCGTGTTTATAAACCATCTGACTGACTGTGTTTTTCAGCAAAATGACAAATTGGTCAAAAGATTCAATTTGACCCTGCAATTTGATGCCGTTGACTAAATAAATAGAAACCGGGACCCTTTCACGTCGTAATGCGTTCAGGAATGGATCTTGCAAAGATTGCCCCTTAGCCATTCTATATTTTCCTTATTTTGTTGTTTTTAACTAAGAACCCATTGGTTCGAAAAATTAACTACTCAAAAATGACACTTTGTACTGATCAATTGTACACAATCAATAAATTTATGTACTAATAACCTGCATGACTGTATTTAGTGCTTGTTCAGGTTGATCACTGTCCAACCAAGTCACATTGTCCCAACTCCTGAGCCATGTGATCTGACGCTTCGCTAGCTGGCGAGTCGCACAGATACCACGATAAACCATCTCATCATGAGAGATTTCGCCTGCGAGATAAGACCACATCTGACGATAACCAACACAACGAATGGAAGGTAAATCTGTATGCAAATCGTTACGAGCATAAAGCGCTTTAACTTCATCTTCAAACCCTGATTTGATCATTTGTTCAAAACGGGCAGCAATGCGCTGATGCAGAACTTCACGGCTTGCAGGCGCAATCGCAAATTGATGAACACGATAAGGCAATACTTCTCCAGACGTTTCAGTCAATGTAGTTAGAGTTTTACCCGAAATCCGAAAAACTTCCAGTGCACGAGTAAGACGTTGTGGATCATTTGGGTGAATTCTTGCGGCAGCGACCGGATCGATCTCCTGCAACTGCCGATGTAATGCGTCCCACCCCTCTTCCGCTGCTTGCTGCTCAATCTGTGCCCGCACTTCAGGACTTGCAGAAGGCAATGGCGATAATCCTTCTAGTAATGCTTTGAAATATAGCATGGTTCCGCCAACCAAGAGTGGAATTCTCCCGGTAGCCGTAATTTCTGCCATGTGTTTCAACGCATCACGACGAAAATCAGCAGCAGAATAAACTTCGGCAGGATCCAAAACATCAATCAAACGATGAGGTGCCTGTATCTGTTCTTCTGTGGAAGGTTTCGCTGTACCAATATCCATGCCACGATAAATCAATGCAGAATCAACGCTAATCAGTTCAACCGGAAGATGATGACGTAAAGCGATTGATAATGCCGTTTTTCCTGAGGCAGTTGGCCCCATGATAAAAATGGCTGTGGGCAATTGTTGAGTTTTTAAATCACTCATGATTAAAAAGTGCCACCACTGCTTGTAAATCAATAAATTGTAATAATCCCTCAGGCGGAGATTCCACCAACTGAGGGCAAAGACGTTCGACATCAGCTAAAAGCTGAACAGCCTGTGCAACATTCCACGTTTCGCGTTCGCTCCCCAAATGACGGGAAAGCCAGATCGCCACCTGTTCTACAGAGGCCGATGGCTGCCCTATCAGATAACCCAACAATGCCGGAAAAAGTTTTGGCAGGTTCTGTTGGCGTAGAGGCAACGATACCGCATGAATGGTTACTTTTCCATGCGCGACAGTAGATTCAATACCAAAAGTCTTTAATAGTTCATTATTCTGCTTTAAGACACTCATTTCTGCCGGATCGAGAGACAGTTTCAATGGGATAAGCAGTGGTTGTGATTTTAGCCCTTGTTCTCCCGGAGTTAACTGTGCCTGCCTCAGCCAACGCTCCGCAACAGGTAAAGACAACAATCCAATGCCTGACGCCGACTCAAACAAAGCATAGTGAGAGGCATAGATACTTAATACCTTGCCGAAACTATAACTACTATTTTTCCCTTGTACGGCAGTTAAATGAGTTGGTGTTAATGTTGTTTTTTCCGTGTCAGGCGTTGGTTTTCCAGAACCTCGTTTCTCAGGTGCTGTCTTTTCAGGAAATAGTGGTTGTTTTTCCTCTGACGCAAACTGCATCAATTTCTGATACAACTCCCCCTGTTTTTTCTGATAATTTTCCCCATGATAAGGCTGCCGGTGAGAACTCTGTTCTGAACACTGGCCTGAAGATGGATTTTTGAGTGGTTCTTGTCTTTGCTTATCATGCTGCCCGGACGAAGATGAAGATACAGAGCGAGAAGAGGATGGTGTATTTGAAGGCGACTCTCCCGATAACGCCTTTGTTTGTCGATGAAAATGATTTCCTCCCGCAGAAGGCCGATTTTCCGGTATCCAATTGGCGGTATTCTCCTGACAATTAAGTCCCGGTTCAGCGCCATTGCCCCGCTGTTTCAATACTGCGGCTACGCCCTGATAAATAAAATCGTGCACCAAACGCGCCTGATGAAAACGTACTTCATGTTTGGCCGGATGCACATTGACATCAACCTGATGCGGGTCGATCTCCAGGTACAAAACATAAGCTGGTTGCTGTTCTCCTTGCAGCAGATCTTGGTAGGCCTGACGAATAGCATGATTAATCAGCCGATCCCGCATCATACGTCCATTAACATAGCAATACTGAATATCACCAGCCACAGCGGTATTCATCGGATCAACCACCCAACCTTTGATAGATAGAAAATCGTGCTGCCATGATAGTGCAAGTGACTGCTGCACAAATGCCGTGCCACAAATTGCCGCTAATCGACGTTCATGCTGAGATTCTTCTTTGGCCGAGCGATACTGACGAACCAATTTTCCGTTGTGATTCAGACTGATCGCTACATCCAGTCGGGCAAGTGCGATCCTACGCACGACTTCATCAATATGGCTGAACTCCGTTTTTTCCGTTCTCAGAAATTTTCGACGGGCAGGCGTGTTATAAAACAGGTCTAAAACCTCAACCGTCGTTCCAACAGGGTGCGCGGCAGGTTTTACCGTTACTTCCATATCACGGCCTTCAGCATAAGACTGCCATGCTTCGGCCTGATTTTCAGGGCGAGATGTTAGCGTCAGCCGTGAAACGGAACTGATACTGGCCAGCGCCTCCCCTCGGAATCCCATACTGACAATGGCTTCTAGATCATCAAGAGAAGCTATTTTACTGGTAGCATGCCGAGCCAATGCCAACGTAAGGTCTTGCCTGCTAATACCACAGCCGTTATCACGAATACGGATCAATTTTATGCCACCACGCTCAATATCAATGTCAATGCGGGTAGCGCCAGCATCAAGGCTATTTTCCACTAACTCCTTCACTACCGATGCAGGGCGTTCAACCACTTCACCAGCAGCAATCTGATTTGCCAATTGTGGGGGTAATATCCTGATAGCCATCATTCGACCTTATTCACTGTTTCTTACGTATTAATTCTTACGTGTTAATTCTACGTATAGTTTCTTGCTCACGGTTTAAAATTACTTTGGTGCTGTTTGCAACGGATTAGTCTGAAAATAGTGACGTAACCCCAGATGGATGGCTTGCGCCAATTTTTCTTGATACTGATCGGAACTCAGCAACCCTTCTTCTGACGAGTTACTGATAAAACCCGTTTCTACCAAGATAGAAGGAATATCCGGTGAACGCAGAACTCCCAAACTGGCATGTTCTGGTGTACGTTTATGCAAAGAACCAACCTGAGTTAACTGATGCAAAACCTGAACAGCAACGTCATAACCGACCCGCTGTGAATGCCCAAATTGCAGATCCAACACAGCCTGACTCAAAAAAGGATCGCTGCCATTGGCAAGAGCATCTCCCGCACCACCTAACAATTCAGATTGTTTCTCATGCTGCTCCAGCCAATTCCCCAATTCACTGTTCGCACGACGATTGGACAATACCCAAACAGAAGCCCCTCTGGCACTACGATTGGGTGCAGCATCCGCATGAATGGAAACCAGCATATTGGCTTTGTGTTTACGGGCGACTTCCGATCGTCCTGCTACCGAAATAAAATAATCACCATTCCGTGTCAGAACAGGTTTGAACATGGGATCATTGCGCAGAAGTACTTCCAGTTTACGCGCGACACTGATGGTAACATTTTTTTCCCGCAATCCTCGCTGCCCGATTGCCCCCGGATCTTGCCCTCCATGCCCGGCATCAATGGCAATAACAACTGGATATTTTCCTTTAGCTACCTTAGTTAGCTGTTTTTTCACTACTTGTTCACCTTGAACAAATTGTTCACCATGAGCAGATGTAGTTTTAGCAGCCTGTCTTGTCGGCATTGTACCAGAAGTTGGCTTATTTGTTAGTAATTGCTTACCTTCATTTGATACTGGATTTTCTCTGAATGCCGATTTTTCTTTCAATAATGTTGAGGAACGACTCGCAGTACCCTCTGCTTTAAGAGTAAAGATAATTTTGTACTGATGACCTGATTGTTTCACAACGGAAGTTGCTGTTGCCTTCTGTGCCAACTCCAGCACAATTCGCTTATGAAGTAAATCAGATGGCTGACTGGTTCGGACTACTTTTACCAAATTCTGTTTTGCCTGACCCTGGCCTGATAAATGCATTGGCAACCCTGTGAAATTAGCAGATTGACGAATATCCACCACGAGTCTTTCAGGGTTATGCAGAGGGAAAAAACGATACTCAGGATGCCCGCCTGTGAACCCCAACGTCACAGTCGCTTCAGATGGGCTATTGTTCACATGCACATTTGGCAGCGTAGATGCCATTGCTGTTGTCATAACCAATTGGCTTAATATCACAAACAACATACAAACCATCAGCCAATGGGGTTGCCATTTTTGTATCGTCTTCACGGAGAAGGCATTCATCATGGTCAGGGCTTCCTTCATAAGGATTTCAGATTATCCAGTAAATTTTCACCATATTCAGATAACGCCACAAAATGTGCTTGTCGACCTTCATTGTCATAGGTCAAATGCAACTCAATATCAGCTTCAGGCAAAAAACCTGCCCCCTGCTGCGGCCATTCCACCAAACAAATGGCATCCTGATGAAAATAATCCCGAATCCCCATAAATTCCAATTCTTCCGGATCAGCCAGACGGTATAAATCAAAATGATAAACAGAGCGTGGTTGCAGAGTATAAGGTTCCACCAACGTATAAGTAGGGCTTTTTACATGTCCCTGATGACCGAGAGCTTGCAGGAAACCACGACTGAATGTCGTTTTTCCTGCACCAAGATCACCATATAAATAAATAACATAGCCGCGTTCGCAAGCTGCCGCCACTGCATTGCCTAGCGCAACCGTAGCGTTTTCATCTGGAAGTGATAAAACGAGTTCTTTCATCGAAAATTATCTATTGTATTTATTAAATTGAAGGATATTGAAATATACACATCCTCTTTCAAGTCACGACTTGAAATCCATAAGGTATATCAAGGGATAAAGGGCATATCAGCCAAATAGTATTAGTTTAACCAATAACCATAACATAACTTAGCTATTATCATTTAGCATCTTCTGTGCTAACACCAAGCCAGATACCCCATTTTTTGTCTTCAATCTATCCTGTGTTACTCTACGCTTCTTTTACAGCAGTAAATTAATATTTCATGGCAACCCCTCTCGATCTAAGTCTTCTGGCAACAAACATCAAGCAATGGGGGCTTTCCCTTGGTTTCCAGCAAGTTGGCATCTGTGATACCGATTTATCCACAGAAGAGCCGGGATTACAGGAATGGCTCGATAAGCAATATCACGGTGAAATGGCCTGGATGGTACGTCACGGCATGATGCGAGCACGTCCCCATGAATTACTGCCCGGCACTTTGCGGGTTATTAGTGTACGCATGAATTACCTGCCCGCCAAAGCGGCTTTTGCCGGTACATTGAATGACCCTGAACTGGGTTATGTTAGCCGTTATTCACTGGGCAGAGATTACCATAAGCTGCTACGTCAACGGCTTAAGAAGCTAGGTGAACAAATACAGGACTATTGCAGCGCCCATGAATACCAAGGGACTCTGAATTTTCGTCCCTTCGTCGATTCGGCTCCCATTATGGAACGCCCATTGGCAGCAAAAGCCGGACTTGGTTGGGTTGGTAAACACTCACTTATATTAAACAGGGAATCGGGTTCTTGGTTCTTTCTGGGGGAGTTACTGATTAACCTTCCCTTACCTATCGATACCCCTCAAGAAGAACAATGCGGACGTTGTGTCGCCTGTATGACCACCTGTCCGACAGGGGCAATTGTAGAACCCTATACGATTGATGCCCGCCGCTGTATTTCGTACCTGACGATTGAACTCGACGGATCTATCCCAGAAGAATTTCGTCCATTGATGGGAAACCGGATTTATGGTTGTGACGATTGCCAACTTATTTGCCCCTGGAATCGTTTCTCACAATTAACGGATGAAGATGATTTCAGCCCTCGTGCCGCACTGCATACGCCTAAATTACTCGATCTATTCAGTTGGAGCGAAGAAAAGTTTCTGCGCATAACGGAAGGCTCAGCCATACGACGAATCGGTTATCTACGTTGGCTGCGCAATATTTCAGTTGCGTTAGGTAACGCACCCTATCGGGACGAAATTGTACTAACTCTGCAAAAACGAATCGGCTTGAGTGATGTATTAGATGAACATATTCACTGGGCCATTGCTCAACAGATATCTCGTCGGAGTGCTAATGCAATTGAAGTCCAAACATCACAACAGAAACGATTAATACGGGCAATTACCAAAGGGTTACCCAGAGATGCTTAATATACAATCAGCTTAATTTCTTATTAAAAAACCCGTCTGTTTCCTTGTGAATAAAATAAAAACTCTTTGTTGATCAAGGCGCAAAGAAAGGATAAATATTAATTCAATAATTTTGAATAATAGCTAATTATTCTAATTTATCAATTAGTTAATCAATAGATATTATTTTAAATAATGGGCTACAAAGCTTAAATGTAATCGTATTGCCTGTGGATAACTCTGTGTAACAGTCAAAGCAATACCGAGCAACTCAATAGGGTAGTTACGTTAAATACTGTGGATAAAAAATAGAGATTGCACTTCGTTAGAAAAGTATTAGGTATTGGCAGTTAAAGACGGAATCCACTCTCTCATTCTAGACGCTACTGGAGAAATTTTCCTCTGCCTACCCAAAAATGAGGCGGCATTATGGACTTGTTGAAGCAGGATGGCAAGCGCTTTATCAATAAATTATTTTTGGCCGGACTCTGACAAGTTAATTGATACGGAATAAGAAGTGCCAACACCCAATGCTAGCACTTTTTTCTTACCGACTATTTCATTATCAACTATTACCACTCATTATTATCCGGCAAATTTAACGTGACGACAGGATGAACATCACAGCAAGGTAAAAATTAAAGCGTTTTTATCCTTTCAACCAGTTCCCTTGATGACTCCCAGTCGTATTGACTGTAAAGACGCCCCAACGTTTGATAAGGCGCTCCGGCATAAAACAGTTCATACTGATGGTGTCTTGAAGCACACTCTGAACCTACCGCATCCCACACCAACTTCATCAACCTGACCTTTTCGATAGGTGAAGCAATAGATGAATACTGTGTTTTTTCAATAACACTTAAAATTTCATCATCCTCTAAATCAGCCGCACTTGATGGCAACATCAAAACGCTTCCCCCCGCCAGTTTTCTGATTGTCTCCAATACATTTGGATACATTGACTGCGAGATCACCCGATACGTATAAAGCATGGTCTTATCAGGCAAGCAGAATCCATTATGAATTTTTGGGCAATGAAGCACACTCTTAAACAACCCTTCAATATTCATGGCATAGCAGGCGAGCTGTGCGAGTGATTCCTTCACAGCAGGATATTCGCAGACATCATTGGTTTCAGCCATTGCCTGCGCTAATCCCGCTAAAAAGTGCAATTTTACTGCATAACGGGCCAGGCTTTGGATATCCATCAAGATTTCCGTAGCCGTTGACTCTATCTGCTGAGTGCACATCTCAATATCTTCAAAGATAAACACTCTTTCCCAAGGCACCAGAACATCATCGAAATAGAGCATTGAATCATTTTCATCAAACCGGGATGACAATGGATAATCTGTGGGATGAGTACCAAACTCGTAGGAGCGCCTGGATATAATTTTTATGCCTTTCGTATTGAGTGGCATAGCAAAAGAGAGCGCATAGCGTTCATCAACATCTTTTTTCGGCGGCTTAACAGTACCGACCAATACTTCATCAGCCAATACAGCGCCCGTAGCAAGCATTTTAGTACCTCGGACAATAATGCCCTCGGCATTCTTTTCCACTACACCAAGGGCATGATAGATATTCTTATCATGTCCACTGGGTGTCTTTGAACGGTCACCCTGCGGGTTAATCAGGGCATAAGCCAGATAAAGATCATTCTTACTCGCATAGGCAAAATAATTTCGCAAAGCATCAGCGCGTTCTTGAGAGTAAGATTCGAATAACTCAATATGTGTCAGCATTCCGGCTAGTGCCGATGACGTGTAATCGGGGCTTCTGCCAAGCCAACCTACCGTCTGCTTAGCCCATTCATATGCTGCATAACCGCGCGCAATTAGCTGTTCAGGGGTAGAAGGCAATTGCCAGTATAAACTCATCTGCTCGCCAGCTTCTGTTGTGAAAGTCATCTTATCCGCATGCTGAATTTTATAATCATACAAATTTGCTACAGACTTAATCGCATTCCTGAACGCCGGATGATCCACATGATCTGTGATCTTTTCGCCATTGATAAAAATAGTGCGTCCATCACGTAAATCCTCCATATATTGCTTTCCGGTTCTTACCATCTTTTCTATGCTCCTATCGATAACGACGATTTTTAAAGGTCAAGAAAAGAAATCTTTTTATTCAGCACTGGAGATCCAATATACAAGGATAATTGTCCTCAATTGGGAATAATATGACTACGATACATCTCATTAAAATATCGCAGAAAACAACAGCCTATTAGCCGCACCGATACTGGTCGTGATTACCCTTTCCAGCACAAAAAAAGAATATACTTTTCAAGGCAATGAAATATATTCATGTGGATTAACCAGAAAAGCGATATCAAATTACGATGTCATCATAATAATGAATAACAAGCAAATTATCTTAATCAATGGGTATTATAATCTTATAACACGGTTTTATTTATTATATAAATTCACCCTCCATCATATTTATTATTCAAGAATATAAAATATTACTCTAGCTCATTACGAATATCTTATTGTGAGATAACTCATTTTCAATGAAAAAAAGCAAATATGAGCAAGCTAAAGCACTTCTTGATACATTAATACTGATAAGTGAAAAAGAATCAGATGAACGTGCTGAACTCATCAACTCAGGAATAATTTCTTTAATTAAGAATAATTATTATCAGGCCAGAAATTATTTTTATAAATGTTTACTAAAAAAACCTAAAGATATATTCAGTTTTTACATATGTCATATGATTGAGTTCAATAATGGCATGACCGAAACTATGCTTGAAACGCTCAATCTGGTTAATAAACACTGGGATATTAACGATGAATTTTACAGCTATTTCCAGGGTATTAAAGCATTCATTCTAAACGAAAACAAATACCATGATGAATCTTATGAAAGTGCATCTATCTCATTAAAAATAAACAATCTTGATATTTATGCCATTCATGCCATTTGCCATTATTTTTATGACAAAAAACACTTTAATGAAGGAAAATACTGGATGGACACCCTGAAAGATAAATGGCAAGATAATTACGGCATGAGAATTCATCTATTCTGGCATTACGCTATGTTTCTTATGGAGATGAATGAAATCGATCAGGCAGTGAATATATACCATCTGATTCGTCATAAAAATGATAACAATGGGCTTGAAGATTTAGACGCGACTTCTTTATTATTCAAGATGAAATTCATATATGGGAAAAATGATCAGCACATACAAAGACACTCAAATTTACTTTTCGAATCATGGAACAATAAGGGAGAACTTGGTTTTTATTTTTTCAATGATTTCCATGCAGCTTTAGTATTCGGTATCAATAAAAAATTACAGCCAAGAAAATTATGATAAAGTCGTTTTAATTTTAAATGGGCCAATTAACTATCAATTTATGGGCGGAAGCCGTATTCAACGAAGTATTATCAATGAAATACTATCTGATTCTAAATCTAAGTTAGGGCTATCTGAGAAAAATAAAAACAAAATACCAAATGATCTGACAACGCCAGAAATATATACCCAATAAGTTTCGTATCACTTCATAGCGAGGACTTTCTTCATCTCAGCCATATAGTTAACTATATGGCTGAGATAAGTAATTACATTAATTTAAAACTAATAGTAAAAGTCGCTTCTCATTAATTTTACAGCCGCCTCAAGAAATTTCTGAGATCAATACAACTTTCTTGCTTTGTATTTTATGATGGCATTGCTAGTATAAAGAAAAGCTGAACTCATCGACTAAGATACCATGATGTAGCTAATAAAAATAGTAAAAACAGTATGTTATTACCATTTCCTTACTAAAATGTTGGAACTGGAAAATATTACAAGGCGATAATAAAAATGAACAAAAAATCGAATGATTACTCAAGCTACATTAAGCTCATTATTGTTTCAGTTATATGGGGTGGAACATTTATTGCCGGAAGGTTTATTTCATCTGATACCAGTTCGTTATTATTAGCCACTGTTAGGTTTATTCTTGCAGCATTCGTGTTAATAATAATTATTGCTTTTTCTAAAAAAGGGTTTATCAGAGTCAATAAAGCACAAATGGCAAATATAGCGATGCTAGGCTTCTTTGGTATTTTTGTTTATAACATCTGTTTTTTTTATGGATTGAAGTATATTGATGCGTCAAGAGCGTCTCTTATTGTTGCAATAAATCCGGCAGTGATAGCCACTGTCTCTTATTTCCTATTTAGAGAAAAAATGTCTGCCATAAAAATCATTGGCATTGCATGTTGTTTATTTGGTGCAGGCATTGTTATTATTGTAAATAATTTATCAACTTTATTGAATACGAAAGGAAATCTAATCGGTGATATTTCTATATTAGGATGTGTAATTAGTTGGGTAATTTACAGTATTTTTGATAAGAAAACAGTCAATGAAATTGGAGCATTACATACTGTCGCTTACTCAGTCATTGCCGGAGCCGTGATGTTGACAATAACAGCTTTAGTTACAAATGATATGACGCCATCAGCTTTCGTTTCTTTATCAATGAATGATTTAATCAGCCTGATTTATTTGGGAGTCATAGGCTCAGCTATCGCTTATGTTTTATATTATGATGGCATTGGTAAAATTGGTGCCACAAGAGCGGGGGTATTTATCGCATTAAATCCCTTAACTGCGATATTAGGCGGCGTGTTATTTTTACAAGAAAAGTTCACTATATCTATATTTATTGGTGGTATTTTTATTATCACAGGTATTGTGATGACCAATAAAGAGATAAAAAAATAATCCCTATGGCAGAATAATCTATTATTTAAGATAATAAAATATATGAATCAGATCTTCATCATTCTCTGTCCATTATTTGCCCTGATATTATTAGGATTTATTCTAAAACGTAATGCAATGTTTAGTACTTTGTTTTGGCAGGGAGCAGAAAAACTCAATTACTTCTTACTCTTTCCTGCATTATTAATAAATAGTCTGGCTACCGCTTCTTTGGATAACCCACAATTATCACGGTTAGTTTGGGCAATTCTCACTGTAATTAGTATTGGCTATGTTATATTAATTTTTTTAAGATATTTATTCCAATGGCCAACCCAACGTTTTGGTGTTTATGTGCAAGGGATATTACGTTTCAACACTTATCTCGGATTAGCTATCACAATAGATATATTTGGTACGCATGGGATTGCTGTTGCTTCACTGATACTCACCATCTTAGTGCCCCTTTGCAATGCAATTTCTATTTTAGCATTAACACCAAACAAAAAAGCTTTATCTATTAAACAATTCGTGATGGTTATCATTAAAAATCCCTTGATCATAGCTTGTTTCATCGGCATATCATTCAACCTGACCAAAATTGGCTTACCTTACGGTTCAGGGCAATTTTTAAAAATTCTGGCAAGTGCAAGTCTTCCATTGGGATTGATTTGTATCGGTGCATCCTTACAACCATCAACGCTAAGATCTGATAAAAATTCGATTATTATCAATAGCCTATCAAGATTATTATTAATGCCATTAATTGCCGGGATTATTGGTTTTCTTTTTCATCTCAATATATTAGAACTCAATTTACTGATCCTGTTTTTCGCAATACCGACAGCACCAACGGCCTATATCTTAACCCGTCAGCTAAATGGGGACAGCCAATTGATGTCAGCGATCATCACGCTACAAACAATTACTGCTGTTATTACGTTGCCTATTATATTAAGTTTAGAATTAAACTAAGTGAGAAAAAATTAAGTGAGAACGACTAAAGAAAGGATATGTGATTTGGAGCGGGAAACGAGACTCGAACTCGCGACCCCAACCTTGGCAAGGTTGTGCTCTACCAACTGAGCTATTCCCGCATCTCAAGAACGGACGCCATTATGAACGCCTTCAATAAAGATGGCAAGCTATTTACTCGCACATCAAGACTGAACGCTTAAAAGACATCCAACAAGGCGGCAATTTGATAAGGGAAGGGGGATTTAAAATTTAACATTATATATACAACTACCCCCCTAATAAGATTTGTACTTGTCGGAATAATTTGCTGGAAATAGATTAGAACCATTTTTTAGTCGTATCTTACACGGTGATTGCCCTTCAGTAAGGCCCGAACCTATGACTCAATATTATCCACCTAAATTTGTTACTGGCACCGATGCTCTTATCGAGCTTCTCCTGGCTCAGGCTGAGCTAGATAGAAGTCGTAATCTTAATACAGCAGGATTTGTTTCAGGATATCGGGGCTCACCATTAGCCCGTTTAGATCAGACATTATGGCAGAACAGTAAAAAGCTGGCTCAAGCCAATATTCATTTTCAGCCCGCAATCAATGAAGATCTTGCGGCTGCTGCGATTTATGGTACTCAAAAAGTTGAATCTGACCCTGATCGCAATGTCACTGGCGTTTTTGGCATGTGGTACGGCAAAGGGCCGGGAGTAGACCGTTCCGGAGATGCGCTCAGGCATGGTAATGCCTATGGCTCTTCCCCCAATGGCGGTGTACTGGTTATCCTTGGTGATGACCATGGTTGTGTGTCTTCTTCCATGTCTCACCAATCTGATCTCGCTTTGATGGCATGGAGCATGCCAATCTTACATCCGGCCTCCGTTTCTGATTATCATGATGTGGGATTATGGGGTTGGGCTGCATCCCGGTTAAGCGGGGCTTGGATTGGCTTTAAAGCAATCAGTGAAGTCGTGGAAAGTTGTGCCATCAGGGAGCGTAAACCTTTTCCTGAATATGCAATACCTCAAGTTGATCCCGGCCCAGGTGGGCTTCATTGGCGTTGGCCTGACCTCCCTAGCCCTCAAATAGAACAGCGTTTAGCTTATAAACTTAAAGCAGTTCAAGACTTCGCCAAACTTAATCCAATTGATCAACTCATTGCTCCATGTTCACATCCACGAGCTTTATTAGTTACTGTCGGCAAAGCCCATCGGGATGTTTTAGAAGCCCTGCGTGTCGGAGGCTTACCTCCTTCTGAATTAGCAAAACACGGTATTGCTTTTGTTCATGTACGTCTGGTTTATCCTTTATCCCCACTTCTCAGCGAGATCGCATCACAGGTTACTGATATTTTTATCATTGAAGAAAAAAACGCTGTAGTCGAAATCTTACTCGCACGGCATCTCATTAATTTGCCACAACATATCAACCTGATAGGTAAGCATAATCATCTTGGCCAAAAATTTGTGCCCACAGACACAGAGCTACGTCCTTCACAACTTGCTCCTCTGCTTGCAGGATGGCTGAAGAAATTCAATTTATTTCTCTCTCTTCCTTTGGAATGGTCAACCCAAACTGCATTGCACGATATTACGCTTCCCAAACGTACTCCCTATTTCTGTGCGGGCTGTCCTCACAGCACTTCGACCCGTTTACCCGAAGGCAGCCAGGCTCAAATCGGCATTGGGTGTCATATCATGGCCGCATGGATGGATCGCGATACAGGTTATGGCCTAACACCAATGGGAGCCGAAGGTGCCGATTGGGTAGGCCATTCCCGCTTTATTAATCGTTCTCATGTCTTTCAAAATCTGGGGGATGGTACTTACTTCCATTCCGGGCATTTAGCTATTCGTCAGGCAGTCGCTGCGGGAAGCCACATTACTTATAAACTGCTGTTTAATGAGGCAGTAGCAATGACAGGCGGGCAACCACTGGATGGAAATATTACCATACCGCAGATCGCGTCTTTGATGCTGGCTGAAGGTGTGAAATATGTCGCAATTGTGACTGATGAACCTGATAAATATAAAGGTAAAAATAGCCTTCCTGCCAAAGTGAATGCTTATCAACGGGATTATCTTGAAGATATACAGAAACGCTTTCGAGACACTGATGGGGTGACGGTCATTATTTATGATCAAACCTGTGCAACAGAATTACGACGTAAGAGAAAAAGAGGATTAGTACCGAAAGCAACAAGACGAGCAGTGATTAACGAGTTCGTCTGTGAAGGATGTGGCGATTGCCAGATACAATCCAATTGCCTTGCAGTGGTCCCAACCGAGACATCCCTGGGCACTAGACGCGCGATAGATCAGCATGTTTGTAATTCAGATCTATCCTGTCTGAAAGGTTTTTGTCCTAGCTTTATCACCATAGAAAACGCAGAACCTCGCCAAGACACCAGCAAGATATTGCCACAGAAAGAGCTTGATAAGCTAGTGAATAAACTCCCTCAACCAATCTTAAATTCCACAGACATTCCTTATGAAATCTTATTCGTTGGTGTAGGTGGTACTGGTATTATCACCGCCGGCCACCTGCTTGGTGTCGCTGCCGAAATAGAAAACTACGCCGTCAGCTTGCTTGATTTTACTGGTTTTGCCCAAAAAGGCGGAGAAGCAATCTCTCATATTCGATTCAGCCGGGATATCAATAAACTGCATCAGGTCAGAATTGATCGGGGACGCGCCAATCTCGTCCTTGCGGCTGATTTAGTTGCTGCAACGGGGCAAAACTCATTGGAAGTGATGTCGAAAACAGGAACCAACTGCATACTTAATACCCACAAGACGCAAATCGGCACTATGCTGAGAAATCCCATGCTGAAATTGGATCATACCAAAATGCTGGATACTCTCCATCAACATTGCCGGACACTGCGATCTGTTGACACAGAGCAAATTGCCGCAGATTTGGTTGGTGACAGAAATCAAACTAATATCGTCTTAATTGGTTATGCCTGGCAACTTGGTCAGATCCCCATCAAACTATCCTCTATAGAGAGCGCCATTCAGAAAATGTCCCATCCAACAGATAACATTGCAAATAATGCACAACGAGCCTTCCATCTCGGCCGCATTGCTGCCGAACAGCCCGAACTTCTGAATAATTTTCTGCATGTTAAACCTAAACAGACTATCGAGACGTTGGATGATCTTATTTTGCATAGATATAGACTTCTGGTTGATTACCAGAATGAAAAATATGCACTCCGCTATTTGAGCCGTGTTGCACAAGTCCAACAAATTACTCAACAAATTGATGCAGAAGACCTGACCAAGTCTATTGCTGAAAATTTGTTCAAACTAATGGCGTATAAAGATGAATATGAAGTTGCCCGTCTCTACGTCAAAACAGGGTTCTTTGATAAACTTTATTCACAATTTGATAACGCAGGTAAGATCCGCTTTCATCTGAGCCTTCCTTTTTTCAATCGCAAAGATCCCCGAACAGGTGAGCGAGGAAAACAAGAGTATGGCGCATGGATCATTCCTGTTTTTCACTTTCTTGCAGCATGTAAACTATTTCGCGGTACAATTTTTGATATTTTCGGCTATCAAGAAGAGCGCAAACAGGAAAGAAGTTTACTACTCGAATATGAGCAACTCATCGATTTTCTGATGGAAAAATTGGATCGCAATAACCTGGCAATTTGTCAACAAATTGCAACTCTGCCTGATCAGGTACGAGGTTTCGGCCATGTGAAACAAAAAGCGATAAAAAATATGCGGGCACGCAAGGCAGTTTTGCTAAAAGAGCTGGAAAAAACAATATAAAGATACACATGGACATCACTAATAACCGTGATGTCCAACAGTTTTATTATTTCCAACAATTGTAGTAAGCACGTAATCGCCGTGTTATCTGCTCTTCATGGCAAGAGAATGCAATTAATTCAGGAGGGGGTGTAAAGGTTTTATCGATCAATTCAGCCTGTGCCCGATACTCACAGAGTAAACCTTCGTTGATGGCGCGTTCCCATCCTGGTTTGATATTCCACATATTTTCATAACCCATCGCTACCGTTTGTTTTGCCGCTTCCAAAACAATCGTATCCCGCTCAAACCCAATTAAAGGTGGCCGAATCGGGGTAAAGTCTTTTAAATCAATCTCCTGATTCGGTAATCCCATTATCTCATTTGCAACATAGTCAGCCAAAAGCGGGGATTGGTGCAGACCGTCCCGGTAAGTGCCAGTCACAAGCCATACCCCGTTAATGCCACACTCACCAATCAATGGAAAACCATCTGCGGAGACAGGCCGATTACCGACCTGAATGGCAATTATCTCTGACTCATACAAATCAACGTTTATCTGATTGTAAGCGCACTCCAGAAGGAACTGGACAGTGGCAATTGACCCATACATATGAGGTTGGTTTTTCACAAGGTTGGTTGCACCAACATAAAGAATACCATCACCACGCGGCACACAATGCAGACCACAAGCAAATGCACGATTCGGAGTACGAATAACCGAGGTTGGTAGTGCATCAGCGTTTTTAAGTTTGAGTAAAACAGACACTCCATAGCCTGAAAAGAGTGGGGGAATTTTCTGCACGATAGAGGATTGGTCTGATAATATATCAAGCGACTGTACGCCTGCCGCGATAATCACTTTGTCTGCGGTAAGACGCCTGCCATCAACCGTTTCAACACCAGTTACAACACCGTTTTCTGTGAGAATACGCTTAACATTGTTATCGACGATCTCTCCACCCTCCTTGAAAAAGGCAGAATCCAACATTTCAAGCAATATATGGGAGTTAAGGGCATGTTCCTCTGAAATATAAAGCCCTTTAAGTGATCTCATTAAGTTGTTCGCTTTCATTCCCTTAATCAATTCGGGATCAACAACTTCATAAGGTTCGTTGTACTCACGAAGCGTGCACTCTATAGCATCATAGTTAACACTATCAACTTCGGCCATACCTGCGGTATTGAGAATGACATGCGTCCCTTTTGCTGTAAACAAAGGACGAGTATCCCCTGAAGAAGCAGCCAAACGCTGTGCCCAGGTTGACCAGCGATCTTTCGCGACACGATCCATTTTGAGTTTCAATTTCCCATAGTCACTCGCAATAAGACCACTTGTTACCTCACCAAAACAACCATTCATTGCTCCTGCAGCTCTTGACGCAGCATTACTACGAACAAGACTTCCCACCCTGCATACTTTCAATCGGCGACTGATAAGTTCATAAGCAAGCGAGCCTGCAATAGCACCAGATCCTACAACAATGACATCATAGTTCATTCTGTACTATCCTCTTAATTTTATGGATAAATATCCCTGAAAAAGGACTAGGGACAGGTTGGAGAAGCTGTGCAGAAAACTGTGTATGGAAAACATTTCTATAAAATAATACGCTTATTCTCGGCTTGGAGAGTTTTAGCAATATTTATTTCTATAGGTGATTATACCAAGTTGGATTTAACTTAGCAGAGGGAGCGAATATCGGTCAACATCAATCCTTAAGGATTGGCCAGGCTGAAATTACAAAAAAAGCGCCTTTCGGCGCTTTTCCATGACTTGCAGACTATTATAAAATCCACCGTCCTAAATTTGGAGCGGAAACGAGACTCGAACTCGCGACCCCAACCTTGGCAAGGTTGTGCTCTACCAACTGAGCTATTCCCGCATGAATAATGCCTTATGATTTCCTAACATCACATGTCTAACTTATAACAAATTGATTGTTAAAAGATTTTATGTTAGCTGGCATTAAGATGGGCGCTATTATGGATTGGTTTGGTAAAGATGGCAAGTATTTTACCTAGAATACGATATCAAATGCTCAAAATACACACTAACTGACACGGTTGATATTATTATCCCCCTTAAGAGCGATAACGTTCAATCTTACATCTGCTGATCAACTTCTTGTTCTCGCATCGTCTTAAACAAAAGCAACAAGAGAAATACTCTTCAGAAAATTTTTTTAGCTTGAGAAGAAAGCTGCCGTTGTGGGGTTTATATAAGTGGAATCGAAATTATAAGATTTGGAGCGGGAAACGAGACTCGAACTCGCGACCCCAACCTTGGCAAGGTTGTGCTCTACCAACTGAGCTATTCCCGCTTAATTTTGATGTGCCGTACTTGCGAAATTCTTCATCGGTACGGGGAGCGCATTATACGAAGAATTCTTCTGCTGGCAAGCCCCCAAAACATAAAAATTTGCATTTTTTCTCTGATTGATGGTTAAACCATCAAATTATCCGCTTAACCATCAACTCAGAGATAAATTTATGTACAATCAATCCTTGTATCGGCTCGCCTTTTACTTCTGGATAAAATGCTCGCGGTAATAAACCAGTTCAGCAATTGAATCCCGGATATCATCCAATGCCTGATGGGAATTTTTCTTACTTAATCCAGCCAGCAATTCAGGTTTCCAACGACGCGCCAGCTCTTTAAGCGTACTCACATCCAAATAACGATAGTGAAAATATTTTTCCAGTTCAGGCATATAACGGAACAAGAAGCGGCGATCTTGACCTATGCTGTTACCACAGATAGGTGATTTTCCTGCCGGCACCCATTGCTCCAGAAAAGCAATCGTTGCTTTTTCAGCTTCAACCTCATCAAATGAACTCTGCTTTACACGTTCCACTAATCCGCTGGCAGTATGCGTTCGAACGTTCCAGTCATCCATCAGCGCCAGTTGTTCATCTGACTGATGGACTGCGATCACTGGCCCCTCCGCGAGAATATTCAGCTCTGAATCGGTAACGATCGTCGCAATTTCAATTATGCGATCACGCTCTGGATCTAAGCCCGTCATCTCTAAATCTATCCAGATAAGATTGTTCTCACTTTTTGACATGATATATCCTAGGTTCCTTCAAAACAGGTAATCTGTATCAGAGGTGTATCATAACGTTTTTGATCACCCACAGCGATAATCAGTAAGATAGATGAAATAAGTGAGGTTCGGTGGCTAAAAGTAAACTCTCCAAAGGGCAGCAACGCCGTGTGCAGGTCAATCACCAGCGCAGGCTGAAACAGCCGCTCAACAGGACTAATTCCCAAAAACCAGAACTGGATGACAGCCAGCTTGGTGAGCCACAAGAAGGGCTGGTTATCAGTCGATTCGGCCAACATGCCGACATTGAAGCCGCAGACGGCTCCATACAACGCTGTAATATCCGCAGGACGATCCGTTCACTGGTAACCGGTGACCGTGTCGTATGGCGACCCGCATTACAACGCCAGTCTGATGTGAAGATCAATGGGATTGTCGAAGCGGTACATGAACGCTCTTCCGTCCTCACCCGCCCCGATTATTACGATGGCATTAAACCCATTGCAGCCAATATCAACCAAATTGTGATTGTTTCTGCCATATTGCCTGAACTCTCACTGAATATTATCGATCGCTATCTGGTTGCGTGTGAAACACTCAATATTGAACCTTTGATTGTGCTCAATAAAATTGATCTATTGGATGAAAAAAGTCGGGAATGGGTCAACAGTGTCATGGATATTTACCGTCATATCGGCTATCGGGTACTGGAAGTTTCCAGCTATACAGAAGAAGGTATACCAGAGCTGATTAACTTACTGGCTGATAAAATCAGTATCTTCGCTGGTCAATCCGGGGTCGGGAAATCCAGCCTGCTTAACACACTGCTCCCGGACAGCGAAAAAGAGATTCTGGTCAATGAAGTCTCGGATAATTCCGGCCTTGGTCAACATACTACAACAACAGCACGCCTCTATCATTTTCCACAGGGAGGAGATGTCATCGACTCCCCCGGAGTCCGGGAATTCGGGTTATGGCACCTGACACCAGAACAGGTAGCACAAGGTTTCATTGAATTCCGTGATTATCTTGGTGGGTGTAAATTCCGTGATTGTAAGCATCGGGATGATCCCGGCTGCGCTTTACGGGAAGCTCTGGAACTAGGGTCTATCGCGGAAGAGCGTTTTGAAAATTACCACCGCATACTGGAAAGTATGGTTCAGGTAAAGCCACGCAAAAATTTCACTGATGCTCAAAAATGAGACACAATAATTAGCAAAACGTTGCCCTGACATTCAACATAAGGGCAGGTACAATAGCTGACTTTTGCCCAATTTACCTATATACCCCATAGATTCAGACTGCGAATTAGAAAGACGGGTATAAAAAATCCAAGAGGTTAATGTGCTAGACAATATTAAAATCAGACTACAATATTTACTGCCAAAGCAATGTATTACTCACTTAGCAGGTTGGTTTGCGAATAAAAAGGCGGGTTGGTTAACACAACTTGCCATTCAGGTTTTTGCCAAAGTTTATAAAGTCAATATGAATGAAGCCCAAGAGTCTTCTTTTAAAGCTTATTCAACATTCAATGAGTTTTTTGTTCGCTCATTAAAAGAGGGTATTCGCCCTATCGTCAATGAAACTCATCAACTGGCTCTTCCCGCAGACGGCACTATCAGCCAGTTAGGAGCTATCCGAGAAGAACAAATTATTCAGGCAAAAGGCCACTACTACACTGTAGAAGCATTGTTGGCTGGTCAATACCAGCTTGCCGAGCAATTCCGCAATGGTCAGTTTGTCACGATTTACTTGTCACCAAAAGATTACCACCGTGTCCATATGCCATGTGACGGCGTACTGAAAGAGATGATTTATGTTCCGGGAGATCTGTTTTCTGTCAATCCATTGACTGCTGCAAATGTTCCTAATCTGTTTGCACGCAATGAGCGGGTTATCTGCCTGTTTGATACTGCCTTCGGTCCAATGGTACAAATTTTGGTTGGTGCAACTATTGTAGGTAGCATAGAAACTGTCTGGAGTGGCTGTGTAACACCTCCACGTGAAGGCATTATCAAACGCTGGACTTATCCGGCAGAAGGAGAAGGTGCCGTTTCCCTCAAAAAAGGAGAAGAAATGGGTCGTTTCAAACTTGGTTCAACCGTAATCAATTTGTTTACTCCTAATCAGATTCAGTTTGCTAATAATTTATACAGTGGTTCACAGACCCAAGTGGGTGGCTTACTGGCACAAACTATCACCAAAGAGGGAGAACAAACTGAGCACGCTGATGTTTCCATGAATCAAAATAACGCTAGTTAATTATTACCAAGGAGCCCCTTATTGTGCGCCTGATTATCAGTTTACTTCTTAGCCTGTTAATTACGAATCTGGCTTTTGCTTCCGCAATACAGCTAGATGAAAATCAACTGAAACAAAATTTAAAACAGGTTGAAGGCAGTAAAAATCCACAGGATGCGGAGGTTGCACAAGCATTTCAAGGGGCTGTCAACTGGGTTAATGATACCAAGTCCTCTAAGGAAAGAATTGAGAAATATCAACAAGCCATTGATGATTTTCCTAAAATTATTAAAGAGTTGCGCCAGAAAATTCTGGCTGCAAGTGAGCCTCCTCCTACTATTGCGGCTAATCAGCCAATCAGCAGCTTAGAGCAGCAAATTATCCAGCTCAGCAGCCAGTTGCTGGAACAAGAAAGGCAGTTACAACAAGAACAGGATAAAATCAGGGAAATCAGTGACTCAGTCAACCTCTTGCCTCAACAACAAGCTGAAGCAAGACGACTGCTCTCCGAGGCAACTTCCCGTCTTCAATCATTGAGTCCCCTTCCCACGCTGTTGGGTGAAGCCCAATTAACCCTTGCACAAGCAGAAGTGAATGCCCGCAAAGCGGTGACTAATGAACTGGAGATGGCACAACTTTCTGCCAATAATCGACAGGAAATTGCCCGCTTACGGGCAGAATTATTTAAAAAACGCTATCAACGGCTGGATTACCAACTCCAGCAATTGCGCAGTCAATTAAATACTCAGCGGCAACAAAAAGCAGAGTCAGCCCTTGAACATACTGAAATGCTGGCGGGACAGAATGGAGGGAAACTGCCACAATTTTTATTGGATGAACTTCAGCAGAACCGCCATCTGTCACAAATGCTTAACCAGCAAACCCAACGGATGGATTCCATTGGCTCACAGCAACGCAAAGCAGCCGATGATATTCTGCGGGTACGCCAGACACTCAATACCATTCGTGAACAAGCGCAATGGTTAGGTGATTCAACAGCACTAGGGGCAGCTTTAAGAACACAATTAACCCACATCCCGGATGTTCCGAAATCCCAACAACTTGACCGAAGCATAGTGGAGCTACGGGTCGAAAGGCTGAAATATGAAGAAATGCTGGAAAACGCTCAACGGGAAATCGGGCAAACTCCCGTTGCATATAATAATCTGACCCCGGCACAAAAACAGGTTTATGATTCCCTTATCCGCACCAGAAAAGAGTTACTGAATTCTCTACTTTCAGGCTATGACAGCGAAATATTGGAGCTGACAAAACTCAAAGTATCTACCAGCCAATTAAATGATGCTTTGAAAGAAGTTAAAGATGCAACTCACCGTTATCTGTTTTGGGTTGCAGATGTCGACCCTATTTCCCTGGATTATCCACTGCGGGTAGTAAAGGATCTGACCCGCCTGCTCTCTCTGGATACATTCTCCCAATTGGGCATTGCTATTCACGTTATGCTGACCACGCAGGACACGCTGCTCTATTTGCTAGGGACATTATTGCTGGTGATTTTCAGCATCAGTTCACATCGCCAATATCATGCTTTCCTTGAACGCTCCAGCAACCGTATTGGCAAAGTGACACAAGATCACTTCACCCTTACTCTGCGTACAGTATTCTGGTCTGTTGTTGCGGCTCTCCCCCTGCCGATGCTTTGGTCAGCGATTGGCTACGGCCTGAAAAATGCGTGGCAGTACCCAATGGCGACAGCAATTGGCAACGGAGTCAGTGAAACAACGCCTGTCCTGTGGATTTTCATGCTCAGTGCGGCATTTGCCCATCCTAATGGCCTATTCATTGCCCATTTCCGTTGGCCAGAAGAGCGGGTAAAACGGGCAATGCGGTTTTATCGTTTGTCGATATTCCTGATTGTCCCCCTCATGATGGCACTTATCACATTCAACAATTACAGTGAGCGTGAGTTTGCCGCGACACTCGGCAGATTATGCTTCCTGATGCTTTGTGTTTCCCTGAGCTTGGTTACCATTACACTAAAACGCGCAGGTATTCCACTGTACATGGACAAACACGGTTCGGGTGAAAACATCATAAACTCTGTGTTATGGTGGATACTACTCTCTGCCCCCATTCTGGCTGCACTGGCATCCGTGCTCGGCTACCTGCAAACATCACAAGCATTGTTGGCTCGGCTAGAAACTTCGGTTGCCATCTGGTTCTTCCTGTTGGTCATCTACCACATTACTCGTCGATGGATGTTAATCCAACGTCGTAAAATTGCGTTCGAAAGAGCGAAGCAGCGTCGTGCCGATATCCTTGCCCAACGTGCCAAAAATGAAGAAGACTCCACCAATATCAACAGCAGCGTTGAAGGCGCCATCGAAGTAGAAGAACCGGTTATCGATTTAGATGCAATCAGTGCTCAGTCTCTGGGGTTGATGCGTTCTATTCTGACCATGATCGCGCTGGTTTCATTGATTCTGTTGTGGTCAGAATTACATTCTGCTTTCTCTTTCCTCGAAAATATCCGGCTATGGGATGTCACCACAACCATCAACGGTGTTGATACCGTCCAGCCAATAACAATGGGTTCCGTTCTGATTGCTATCCTGGTTATTGTGATCACTGCACAGCTTATCCGCAACCTACCTGCACTACTTGAGCTGGCACTGTTACAGCATTTGGAACTGACACCGGGCACAGGTTATGCCATCACAACTTTAACCAAATATGGTATTACCCTGATCGGTGGGATTGTCGGTTTCTCACTAATAGGCATTGAATGGTCGAAACTGCAATGGCTGATTGCAGCAATGGGGGTTGGGCTTGGTTTTGGATTACAGGAAATTTTTGCCAATATTATTTCTGGCCTGATGATCTTGTTCGAAAAGCCAATCCGCATTGGCGATACGGTGACTATTCGAGGTTTGACGGGTAGTATCACGAAAATCAACACACGGGCAACCACTTTATCCGATTGGGACAGAAAAGAGATTATCGTTCCTAACAAAGCATTTATTACTGAACAATTTATCAACTGGTCATTGTCAGATACAATTACCCGTATTGTCTTGACTATTCCTGTCCCCGTGGAAACAGAGTCCGCGAAAGCAACCGAAATATTAATGACTGCCGCCAGACGGTGCCCGTTAATTCTCGATAACCCGATACCCGAAGTCTATCTGGTTGACCTGCAACAAGGGATTCAGATCTATGAGCTGCGCGCTTATGCCGCAGAAATGGGGCACCGTATGCCTGCCCGCCATGAAGTGCATCAGTATATTTTGCAGGAATTCCGCAAACATGATATTACCCTGCCGTTCCCACCATTTCAGGCACGTGTTGATATTTTTGGGCAGGAAATTGGCAGTGCTACTATTCCCAGTACTACTATTCGCAGTACTACTACCAATACATCAGGTCGTAATCCTCCCCGTAAACCGGGAGATCTGTAAAGTATTAAGGAACGAAATTAAGGAAAAAAGAAATTCAAAATATGGTAAGACGTATTCCTTTTCAAATAAGTGGCTTACTGGCATTAAATGGTGTTTCTATTCTGGGAAACACCATTACAGAAATTGCCATTCCGTGGTTGATTCTGGAAATATCAGGTAGCCCATTGTTGGTTGCCGCCGTCATGTCAGCCAAAATAGTGCCATTGATACTTTCTATTTTCTTTAGCGCGCAGTTAGCAGTTAGTAGATAAATATGGTGCGTTTCGCATCTCAATGCTATCTGATTTAGTTAATTTCCTAAGTATATTATTCATCCCCGTGTTTTATGCAATAGATATCCTGCACTTTTATCTATTGGCTATCCTGCTAATATTTTCAACCATTCTCGATTCTCCAGGACGTCTGGCAAAAGATGTCATGCTGGCAAAAGAGAGAATGAGTTAATTAACGGAATAAACAGTACTATTGAAAATATCTGTGATCTTATTGGCCCGGTTTTTGGCTCACTGATCATCGCAATGCTCGGTACAATAAATGCCTTATATTTTGATGCAGTCAGTTTCTTAGTCGTTGCACTGGGGATCATCATTCTGAAAAAACATTTTATTGCCGATATAGACCAGGTGACTGACTCCCCTTCTCTGCCACACCATTATTTCCTTGAGGCATTCAACTATATCAAGTCAGAAAAGGAGTTGTTTTCTGTTCTAATTCTCAGTTCAATAATCAATTTTGTTATCACTCCGTTCTTGATCATTTATCTGCCTTACATAAATAAAACCGAATTTAATTCCGTTGTCAGTCTTGGTATTTCGATGACAAGTTTTGGTATAGGTACAACGCTTTCCTCTTTGTTATACAGTATCTATGGCAAACATTTTTCTGGTTACCAAATTATTTTGGCCGGTTACAGCCTGCTCGGATTAGGCCTCATATCGTTGTCTCTACTCAGTGAACAGTATGTCCTATTTATCCAACTTTTTGCCATCGGCTGTGGTATTGGTTTTGCAGCGCCGGTAGAAGTCACATTAATTCAGCGCCGAGTGCCAGAAAATTTATTTGGTCGGATAATGACCCTATTTACCTCCACACGTTTTCTTAGTGTTCCTCTTGGATATGTCTGTTTCGGAGCGATTCTGGAATCCAGAATCGCTCTGCAAACACCGATAATTATGGCAGCAATGGTTCTGGGAGGTTTATTAATTTATTTGCTTCTTCGTGACTGATATTCAGATATTTATTTATAAAAAAACGCCGCTATAAAATAATAGACGACGTTTTTGAGATGATGGCAAACTAAAGAAATAAAATCAAAGAGATATTAAAGTATTAACGCATAGCTTTCGGATCAGCACCATAGTCATTACTGCCTTCAGTGCCTTCTAAAAGAGTGAATATAAATACTGCAATACCAGCAATTGGAACAAAAGTCAGTAAAAACCACCAACCAGAACGATTAGTATCGTGAAGACGGCGTACTGTCACTGCAAGTGATGGAATAAAAGCAACCAATGCATAAATGAGCATCATCACGATAAAACCAATAGTATCACTGAGTATTGCACCTAATATACAGATGGCAAAAAAAATAATTATATTGAAAAGATAGAACATCCAATATTCTTTACGACGCGCACGTCCTGAAAAATCAGCGTAATTTTTAAAAACTTGAAAATACCAATTCATAATATTTTCTCTTTAAGTGCAAATTATATAAAAAAGGAGACAAACTATAAAGGATGCCGAATTTTATACTCACTTATCTTTTAAAGTCTACTCTCTATTCTTAAAAAAAGAATACGAAATTAATAATGTAATTATTAGATAATAGGTAAAAAAATCTTACAAAGATAAAATTTAAAGTGCGTTAAATATACATTCATCTACTTCATATCAAAGTTATCTATGAATCTATCAGGAAAAAAAATCCCTTTAATTCATTATTAACCACCAATAAAAACAACTTCTATTTAGCAACCTTATAATTAAACTAAGTTATTTAAAAATAGATTAATCTTCTTAAAATGGTATCTGTTAACTATTTCATCGTACAAATAATCAAAAAGTGCGATAACACTGACCAGTATCATATTATCTATGTCTATGGTGCAATCCTGTCTGATTTTATCATAGGAAAAATGTCTAAACGCTATCCACAATGCAATATGGTACTTGTATTCGTATTCACCTTTGCGATAGTACCTAATCTATTACTTTTGAAATAAATGCGGTAGCTTATATTACTGTCACATAGTTTGAGTAAGGTTACCGCCCAACCAGACACCCACAAGATTCACCAACTTGTAATTCAAACTCAAATTCGCATTCCTGAGCTTTGCCAGTCCATGATCGCAATATTTCGATAGCTGTTTGTGCCATTTGATCAACCGGCTGGCGAACCGCGGTTAAGGAAGGCACATTAAACAGAGATTGCTGAGTCGCATTGAAACAAACCAATGCAACATCAGCAGGCACTGCTATCTTATGTTCAGCCAGCGCGCGCAAACAACCGAATGCCTGTAATTCATTAGTAGCAAACAGTGCACGAGGTAATTTCCCTTTCAGCATCCGTAACGTTGCTTCATAACCGCCCAGGCGAGTATAGTCCGTGGAAAAAATCCATTCTTCCCGTACCACCAAATCTGCTTGTTTTAAAGCATCCCGCCAGCCAGAAAGACGATCCTGAGTATTCAGCATATTAAGAGGACCACAGATAATGGCAATATCGCGGTAATCATGCTCTGTCAGGTGTTGAGTCACTTTAAATGCTGCAAGCCTTTCATTCACACGAATTGCACTAACATTTGAATCAGCATTAACCCAATCAAGCATAACGCAGGGAGTTCCACTGGCCTGAATCAAATCAATATAAGGATGGCGATCCACACTGGTATACAGCAAACCGTCGATCTGACGATTCAATAAGTTGTTGATAAGCTCCTTTTCCCGTAATCGGTTATCTCCTGAATCTCCCGGTAACAATACTTGTCCATGTTTAAAAGCCTCCTGCTGCAAAGCACAAGCTACCGAAGAAAGAAAGGGATTGGAGATATCCGGCAGGATCAAACCATAAGCGTGTGTCGAACCAGATGCTAATGCTTTCGCAATGTTATTCGGCCGATAGCCTGTTTTTTTTATCGCCGCTAATACGCGCTGGCGAGTAGCTTCTGCAACAGGTCGTGGGCCATTGTTGATGACATAACTGACGACGGCTACCGAGGTTCCAGCTTCTTTCGCAACATCAAGACGAGTTACTCTTTTTAAGCGAGAATTCATAATACCTATGTTAATCCCTCAAATTGAGACAGAGATTCAATGGGTAAGAATACAAAACATGGAAGGACACTAAATTGCGTCCTCAAGTAAATTCAGATCCCTGCCACGTGTTTCAGGTGCAAAAAATGTTGTAATAAAACCGATACCCGCCATCACTGCAAAATAACAGGCAATAGGCCACCAATGCCCTCTGAAAGATAATAAAGCCGCGGCAACCAACGGCGCAGTTCCACCGGATAACGCCGCTCCTGCCCCTAATCCCTGTATAAATCGCAGCGTCACCAAACAAATCGGTGCCAAAATACCAATAAGAGCGTAGCCAGGAATAAGCCCGATAAGTGTGGTTGATATACCCATAAGCGTTACTGTCATTAACATGACAAATTTGCGTCCTTTGCGATCGCCTAACCAACCAAACATAAGTGCGCCAATGGGACGAGCAACAAATCCGACAGAGTAAGTAGCGAAACTTGCCAATAAAGCTATCATTGGTGCTGTTTCAGGAAAGAAAACATCAGTAAAAATGATCCCCGCGGCTAAACCATAAAGTGCGAAATCGGCATATTCCATTGTCGTACCTAGCCAACAGGAGAAAATGGCTCGCCAAAACCCTTTTCGCCCTTCCGGTGTAGCCAAACATGTTTCAGAAGCATGCTGTATCGGTGTTATAACTGGCACCGTATTTTCATACGGCATATCAATATATTCCCTGAGTGTCAGAACAGTAAGTTTTTAATTCCAACGTAACAAATATAACAATATTATTTTTATTCATGATTTATTTTCATATACAGACATATCTACTCGCGTAGACTGTTAAAATAAAATAAGTCAACAATTAGGTTGCAGTCAAAACTATCATAGAAAATTTAACTGTTGTAATTAATAAATTTTAAAATAGGCTATCAAAAATTATATTGCTATTAATATAATGGGATTATAATCATTGATATGATTGAAAAAACAAGAAAGCATCGTGGCCATCTGAAAAAAAATAAAAAAACCAAGCAATAAATATAATAATAGAAAAAGAAAATTAAATGATAGTTTTTTGATAATATATAGAGAAATATTCACATAAAAAACTATTTCCTTTTATTTGACTTTTTATATTAAAAAAACAGCATCCATCAGGATGCTGTTTTCAATTGATTACTTAAATGAACATCAAACTTGATACATTTTCTGCAAATAACGCGAAACCGCATCATCGGCATTAGAGCCTATCACTTCCATGTCCGGCAAAATGTCTTTTAGGCGCTGATGGGCGCCCTGCATAATGCAGCCTTTACCCGCGACGCTCAGCATTTCCAAATCATTCATTCCATCACCAAAAGCAATACAGTCACTTAATTGATACCCGATGGATTGACAGACCTGTGCCAATGCTTCCCCTTTGGATACGCCTCCTGACATGACTTCCAGACAATTTCTTAGAGAGAAACTCACATTGACTTTATCTCCCCAACGCGCTTCAATCCTCTCTTCCAGTTGAATCAAATAGTCATGATCTTCACTGGTATAATAGACCTTGCACACACCATTAACAGGAAAATCCTCACGTTGGAAAAGCTGAAAATGGAAATCTGACACCTTAAAAAATTCAGTCTGTTCCGAGCTTTCACGATTAATCCACCACTCATCATTATTATAGTAGTTGGTCAAAACATTCGGATTATCAAACTCCAGCAAACATAAATCACGGGCAATTTCCGGTGCCAGATTATGGCTGAATACCAGTTCTCCCTGTGCATTATGCACTCTCGCCCCATTTGATGTGATCATGTAAGCATTAATACCCAATCCATCGCGGATCTGCCCTACATCAATGTGATGACGCCCTGTCGCAAAAATAAAATGAATCCCTTTATCTGTCAGAAGATTCAAAATTTTCTTAGTATACGGCGTTAATACGTGATCGGGAGATAACAGTGTGCCATCTAAGTCTGAAGCAACAACATAGTACATGGTTCAAATTCCTAAGCGATACCCGCATCTTTCTTGAAATCTATTGGGTATAAATCAGTGTTGATCAAAAAAATCACAAATCGCATTAAGGGCCTGTGCCCGTAATACATCTTTTTCGAACAGGATTTCATGGTGTGCCCCGTAGATAACCAGAGGATTGTATTCTTCTTTTCCCGCTCCGGCTTTTTGACGCGCTTCGCAAAAAGCCAATAACTCCCGATTACTCACTACCTTATCTTCACTCGCTTTTAAAACAATAAGTGGTGTCTGAATTTTTCCTGCCTTTTCAATTAAGTTATCTCCCGTTCGCATGCTTTCACGCATCCAACGGTAAGTCGGCCCTCCAAGGCGTAATTCAGGATAATCAACATAATAGCGTAAATATCGCTGATAACGTGCATAGCTATGGGTTAACAGGTTGACAAAATAGGGTAATGGCCGCCAATGCCCTGTTGATATTGCATATCTGTTACGTCTTTTAGGGTGAGGTTCTGCTTGGTTAACCAGAAAATTCGCCAACCAACGAGGCATTGGTAAGTTAATACCAAACATGGGAGCACACAGTGCCACAGCACGGAATATTGATTCTTGGCGTAATAGAAGAGAACTCAGTATAGCCCCGCCCATTGAGTGAGCGAGTGCATAACAGCGATGCGATTGAAGTGGAACGATTTCTAATTCGATGAATTTTGCTAAATCATCCACATAGTGTTCAAACGCTTCAACATGTCCTTTTTGAGGATCTGTCAGCATTCTGCCTGAAAGGCCCTGACCACGATGATCAATAATAAAGATGTTGTAGCCCAGATGGTAAAAATCGTAAGCCACTTCCGAATATTTCACATAGCTTTCACTACGACCTGGAGCTATTACCAATGTCTTATCATGATGGGGCGAACAGAAAGAGACATAACGAATAGGAATATTATCAACGCCTATAAATTCCCGTTCGTTTCTGGTATTCCAAAAATCCAGTAATAATCCATTCGTAAACGCAGAGAACTGAGGTTCGCGGTTTAACCAGCTTGCTTTCAATATCTCAGGCGGCATTTATCATCCTCTATATCCGTCGTCTTTCCAGTTATTTGTTTGTTGACTACGGTTGACTGCGGTTATTCAAATCCTTCGAAATGCTCACGGATCAGTGTCATAAAAGCATCACCAAAACGTTCCAGTTTACGCTGCCCAACCCCGTTAATAAGCAGAAGTTCATTGGGCGTTATTGGGCACTGTTCTGCCATTTCAATCAGCGTTACGTCATTGAAAACGACAAAAGGCGGAATATTGTTCTCATCAGCAATGGATTTACGCAATTTCCGCAACTTAGCGAACAATTTACGATCATAGTTTCCACTGTATGATTTGTTTTGTTGATTTCTGCTTTTCAAACTTTGAATTCGAGGCACGGCAAGCTGCAAAGGCAGTTCGCCACGCAAAACAGGCCGCGCCGCTTCCATCAATTGTAATGCAGAATAATTGGCAATATTTTGGTTGATTAACCCCAGATGGATCAGTTGACGCAGGATACTCATCCAGTGTTCCTGACTATGCTCTTTGCCAATACCATAAACGGGCAACTTATCATGCCCTAACTCTCTGATACGTTGATTATTAGCGCCGCGCAACACTTCTACAATATAGCCGATACCAAACCGTTGTCCAACGCGGTAGATACAGGATAAGGCTTTCTGTGCATCGACTAAACCATCATAACGTTTCGGTGGATCAAGGCAGATATCACAGTTACCACAAGCGGTTTGCTGGCTTTCACCAAAATAGTTGAGCAATACTAATCGTCGGCAGGTTTGCGCTTCCGCAAACGCTCCCATAGCATTGAGTTTATGCCGCTCAATATCCTGCTGTTCACCCGCGGGTTTTTCTTCCAGACAACGGCGTAGCCACGCCATATCCGCCGGGTCGTAGAACAATACTGCTTCAGCAGGCAGACCATCCCGCCCTGCACGCCCCGTTTCCTGATAGTAAGATTCAATATTACGGGGAATATCAAAATGCACGACAAAACGTACGTTGGGTTTGTTGATCCCCATACCAAACGCCACTGTCGCAACAACTACCTGCAAATCATCCCGCTGGAAAGCATCTTGCACCCAGGCACGCTGATTATTCTCCAGCCCTGCATGATAAGGAGCGACACTCAACCCCCGTTTTTGCAATCGCTCTGCGGTCTCTTCCACTTTGTTCCTGCTGTTGCAGTAAATAATCCCACTCTTTCCTTGCTGGCTACGAACAAATGACCAGAGTTGATCAAGAGGTTTATATTTTTCAACCAATGTATAGCGAATGTTAGGACGATCAAAACTGCTGATATGAATAATGGGATCACGCAGCTCCAACAAGCGAACAATATCTTGTCGGGTGGTTTTATCTGCTGTGGCTGTCAGTGCAATAACAGGAAGATCAGGCAAGCGTCTGCGCAGTTGCCCAAGCGCACGATATTCTGGACGAAAATCATGTCCCCACTGAGAAATACAATGCGCTTCATCAACTGCCAGCAAAGCCGGATGCCAGTCATGTAAATGATCGAGAAAGTTATCAGTTACCATCCGTTCCGGTGCAATATAAAGCAATTTGATACTTCCCTGACGACAACGCCGGATAATATCGAATTGTTGCTCACGACTTTGAGTTGAGTTTAAGCACTCCGCTTCTATGCCATTTGTTCTCAATTGATCAACCTGATCTTTCATCAATGAGATCAATGGAGAAACGACCAGTGTTAACCCATTTTTGACCAACGCAGGGATCTGATAACACAATGATTTACCGCCACCTGTCGGCATAATAACCAGACAATCACGGTCATCAAGAACGGCGTCTATTACCTGCTGCTGTCCGGGACGAAATTGCTGATATCCGAATGTTTTTCGTAATATTTGTTCAGCCAGCGATGCCGTGCTGATGACTTCTGCGGTAGACACGCCTTTCCTCAATTATTGAAATGATTTATTCAACGCTATTTATTTAAACGAATTACATATAGAAGCTATTACAGTATATCTTATTCAGCATAATCGAGTCTGCCTGGAGTTATAATCAATCATCGACTCGCCACGTTCACGAATACTTGTATATAAACACGAACACGCTTCGACTTCGAACCAACCCTGCTCCTGCCACCTAACCCTTGCTTGTTTATTGCTGAGACATTCTAAACACGAAACGAGCATTTTTTATAGCAACTTTTTCTTCATAAAATTGTTTTTTCGAAGCACTTCTCAGACTGGCAAGCTGGAAAATAAAAGCATAAACTTAACAAGTTATTAACCAAAAATAACTATCTAATATCAGTGAATTTATTTTTTTAATTTTCAGGAAATCCAATATGGAAACGATACAGCAACCAACCCAACCTTTAACACAAGAAGAGGCGCGTAAATTTATAGGTGAGGTGTTTGTTTATCATATGCCATTCAACCAACTGTTGGGGCTTGAATTGGTTCGTTTTGAAAAAGACTATGCAGAACTTCAGTTTTTCCATCAAGATAAGCTGGTGGGTAATATAGCCCAAAAAATCTTGCATGGTGGCGCCATAGCTTCAATACTTGACGTTGCTGGTGGTTTAGTCTGTACCGGGAGTGCACTGACCACAATGAAAGTCATCACGATAGAGGAAATGCAAAAACGTCTGCCTACTATAGGTACTATAGATCTGCGTGTTGATTACCTGCGCCCCGGACGTGGCGAGGTATTTACCGCCAGCAGTAATATCATTCGTGCCGGTAATAAAGTATCGGTCGCCAGAATAGAATTGCACAATGAAAAACAGGTACATATTGCCAGTGCAACAGGAACTTATTTGGTTGGATGATATTTAATATTTTTAACAAAAGGGATGTGATAAAGAACACATTCCTTTTTTGCAAGATAAACCCGCCAATTATTAAATTATGACTGAACCTGAAATATTAATTCCTGCTAATTTCTTGTCAATTTACCACTTTATTTAGAAATACTCGTTTCATTCACTACCCGCAGATAAGCATCTTGATTTTTAACCCCATGTTTTGTTTTTAATCATTTGATTTATATAAATTATTGAGTGATTACAATCACATTACAATGACTATTTTTTATACTAAATAAAAACCTACTATATCTTGTCGATTATTATCTAAGCGAAAAAAACTTAAACAATACCGTTCCTGATCGCCCTTAATATTCCCACATTAAATATTCCCGGCGAATCGTTGGTTAAAAGAGAAATTAAGGATAACAGCTACCCAAATATCGCACTAATAGCGACATTAAATAAGGACGAAAAATTATGTCACTGAAAAAGAACATTATTTCTCAGAAGAGCCATAAAACTGGCGGTCATTCATCCGGCGGACTTTTATTTACTCTGACAGCAGGCAGCCTGCCACCCCAAACTTTTGTTGTCACTGATTTCGCACTGACAGAAGGTTTTTCACAGCCTTTTCAAATTGATATTGGGTTGGCAAGTGCTAATCCCTCTGTCGATTTTTCTACTGTGCTCGATCACACTGCCACACTCACGATTTTGCAGGGAGAAACCGAACAACGAAGCATCAGTGGTATGGTATCCAGCTTTGAACAAGGGAATACCGGGCTACATCAAACCACCTACCAGATGACTATCCGTCCTGACTTGTGGCGTACAACACTACGCCAAAATTCACGCATCTTCCAACAGCGGGATATCGTTACCATTATCACCACTATTTTAAAGGAACACGGCACTCGTGATGTGGTATTTAGTTTGCGCCAGCCACACCCAGAACGTGAATTTTGTGTGCAATATCAGGAAAGCGACTTCACTTTCATCCAGCGTTTGACCGCAGAAGAAGGCATTTTCTATTTTTTTGAGTGTGGCAACGGGCGTAATACCCTGGTCTTTGCCGATGATGCTGGCTCAGTACCATTGGGCATCGAACTTCCTTACCAACCCAGTGAACAAAGTCCTACAGGTGATGTTTCTGTTAGTCATATCACCAACCGCGCGCAGGTCCGGCCGGCACAAGTACAACTTAAGGATTACACTTTTAAGAATCCGGCCTGGGCAGCAGAATTCAGCCAGCAAATGAAAGAGGACAATCTCCAAAAGCTCTATTACGAGCATTACGATTACCCCGGACGTTTCAAAGATGAACAACATGGTGCTGCTTTTACCCGCTACCGACTCGAAGCACTGCGTAATGATGCGCTGACAGGATATGGCAACGGTTATGCCATCGCCATTCAACCGGGGCGGCTATTCACCCTGACCAACCATCCGCGTGAAGAGTGGAATCAACCGTGGCAGGTGATTTCCGCCAGCCATACGGGTTATCAACCACAAGCGTTAGAACAGGAAATCAGTGGCAGCGGTACGACACTAAACAGCCAGTTTAGTTTTATCCGCCAAACCCAGACCTGGCGTCCTTCTCCATTGCCTAAACCGATCGTTGATGGGCCACAAATTGCCAAAGTCGTCGGCCCAGCCGGAGAAGAAATTTTTTGTGACCAATATGGTCGTGTTCGACTTCAGTTTCCGTGGGATCGCTATGGCCGCAGTGACGATCAAAGCTCTTGCTGGATACGGGTTACTCATCCGTGGGCGGGACAAGGCTGGGGAATGCTCGCTATTCCCCGTGTCGGCCAAGAGGTTGTAGTTGATTTCTTACATGGCGATCCAGATCAACCCATCGTTATCGGCAGAACCTATCACGCCAGTAATATTCCTCCCGGCGGCCTGCCCGGCAGCAAAACCCAAATGGCGTTTCGCTCCAAAACCCATAAGGGAGAGGGCTATAACCAAATGTTGTTTGAGGATGCGAAAGGCAGTGAACAACTCGCTCTTCATGCCCAGAAAGATATGAATACCACCGTTCTGAATGATATGAACACCACTATCCTCAACGACTGTACCACACAGGTGAAGCACGATCACACCGAAAACATCGGTAACAATCAGGTGATATCCGTCCGTAAAGATCGCATCAAAGAAGTGACCGGCGAGGAGAGCAGTACTATTCACGGTAACCGACAAGTTACAGTAGAGAAAAAAAGTAAGCTCAGCGCCAAAGAAGACATTGCTATCCAGTCTGTCAACGGTGGCATCCAAATCAGCGTAGGCGGTGCCAGTATCACACTGGACAAGGAGGGCAATATCCATATTTCCGGCAAAAATATCATCATCAACGGCAAGGACCAGGTTCAACTGAACTAGCCGAGCCAACCAAAACACATGTGGAACACGATAGCTACATTGACCAAAAAAGAGTGATAAAGGAAGACACCCATGAATAAACAACCCTATCAAATGAATGAAGGAACCTTAACTATTCCATCTGACTGGCGTGATGAATCGATGCAGGTATTTGTCCTGCCGGATGACAGTGGCGTTAATTTGGTGATTAACCGTACACCCGTACCGATGGGTTCCGACCACACCGCCTACTACGCCCAAACATTAACTCAGTTTGAAACCCATCTCCCCGGTTATAAAGAGCACCAAAGGCTGGAGATAGAACTGAGCGGTGCACCCGCCTGGCGGCTGGACTACCAATGGCAAAGCCCGGAAGGTGAGATGCACCAGACTGTTGTGCTGCAAATACGGGGTAATTTGCTGTTGGCTTTTAACCTGACTTCTCCACAGCCGTTTGAGGAAGGGCAGCGTAACGCTCTGCTGGCAATCGTCAGTAGTTTTCAGGCGACCTGACAGGAGGTCAGTTATGGGATTAATGGATGAAATTGTCCTTCGTACTGCAAGAGTGGGCGCAACTCATGCAAGCCAACAGCCCCAACCGGCAGCACGAGAGCCAGGCCCGGCGGCGGCACGTAAAGGAGACCCCATTCAGCATAAAAGTTTTTTAGGGGCACTTGCGGGGGCGGTTGTAGGTGCGTTGCTCGGTGCAGCAGTATTTGGCGCGGCTGCACTTCTGATAGGTGCAACCGGGGGGCTGGCTACATTTGCAATTATGGCTGTCGGCACGATGTGGACTATGGCGCTAGGTGATGTGATAAGTAAAGCCAGCTCAGCGGTTACGGACGCCATTGATAGCTGTAACCCGCCAGCCGGTGTGATCGCCACGGGTTCACCTAATGTCTTTATTGAAGGCAAGCCCGCCGCACGGGTGGAATTAGACACAGCAGCTTGCAAAAATCATCCCGCGCCACGCATCGCTCAGGGCAGTGAAAGCGTCTTTATCAACGAAAAGCCCGCCGCGCGGATCAAGGATAAGCTGGAGTGTGGAGCAACCATCAATAGTGGTGCAAGCAAAGTCTTTATCGGCTCAGGTCAAGAAACCTATCTTGAAATACAAGAAGAATTTTCGTTCTGGCAGCGGGCATTACTCGTTGCGGTAGAGTTTCTCGTTCCTCCATCACGAGGAGCCGTAAAAGGCTTTGCCAAACTCTTTACTAACGCAGGCCGGAAAGCGGCTATCCAAGGCGCCAAAGTAGGTGCAAAAACAGCCGCTAAAAAAATCAAAAATGTCCCCGGAAAAATCAAAGATATCGTCACACTCAAAACCATCAGTTGTGCCAAACACGCTTTCAAACATAATAAAGGCCTGAAACGTTATACGGAAAGTGCCAAAAGATTCTTTACGGGCGACCCGATAGACGTGACCACCGGCGCTCTGTTTGATCAGCGTATCGATATCGAGTTAGGGCAGACGATACCGCTGCAATTTATCCGTAGTTGGTCACCCGGTCATCGCGGATTGCTAGGGGAAAACTGGCTGGATAACTTCTCCGAATGTGTCCTTGTTACAGGGGATCGAATAGAAATTCTGACAACCGAGGGCGCCTCACTCTTTTTCGCCCTGCCAGCCAGTTATGACCACAGCATTAACCCTGAACACCCCAATTTCAGACTGAGCCGGTATAAGCAAGGCCTTATCCTGAGTGACCGCGACAGTTTAATCAGTAAATATTTTACCTTCCCCGTGACTGTTTTTCCTACAACTGTCTTCCCTACAACCACGGAGGCTGACCCAGACAAAGAGAGCACCCAACGTTTGTGGCTGACCGAATATCGCGACAATAACGATAACACCATCCAGTTTCATTACAGTGAACAGCAGCAACTGGTTAAGGTTACCCATAGCGATGGCCCAGAATTAGTGTTGCTATACCGCGCAAATGGATTACTGGAAGAGATCCGTCGTACCGATAATGGCCTGAATGAAATGCTGGCGCGTTACGGTTATCACGATAACGACTGGCTGGCTGATGCAGACAGTACACAAACCTATCACCTGTTTTATGAATACAACGAACAAGGCTTAATAAGCCAGTGGTCTGATCATGATCAAACTGCGGTGGATTACGTTTATGATGAACAGGGGCGCTGTATCTATAGCGTCGGATCTGGGGGTTTCTATCCGGTTCATCTCTCCTATGAACCAGGCATCACCCATTCAACCACGCCACAAGGCCATACGACGACCTGGCATTACAATGATGAGCAACAAGTCACGCAGGTGGAAACACCATGCGGTAGTGTCACGCGCTATGAATACGATGAATGGGGAAATTTGCGCCGCCAGATTTTACCAAAAGGCGAAATTATTACCCTTGATTACCTCGCAGATACCGGATTAGTGACCGCCTTTACTAATGCCATCGGGGCAACATGGCGTTATCACTATGATGATGCCGATCGCCTTATCAGTATGACAGACCCACTCGGACGAGTTTGGTGGCAACAATTCGACAATAAAGGTAATCCAGAATGTTTTATCGCACCAGATGGGCATAAGACCACTCTGACCCGTAACGAGTTTGGCTTGATCACCGCCGTAGAAGACAGTGATGGCAATAAGCGCAGTTGGGAGTATGACCGTCATCAACGCCTGACTAAGTTGTTTGATGAAGAAAACCGTAGTCTGCAACTGAGTTATGACAGTCAGGATCGTCTGCGCCGAATGACGACTGGCGGTGGTGCCCTTTGGCGTTGGGATTATGATCGTCATCACCACATTTCCTTAAGTGACCGACCCAATAACAGTATTGAGCGTTTCCGCCATGATCGTCACGGCAATCTGACCGAATGGACAGATGCTCATGGCGTAAAATGGCAGATTGAATACGGGCCATTTGATTTACCTCTCGCACGTGTGGATGGAGAAGGAAACCGCTGGCAGTACCGTTATGACTCTGACAGTCTGCAATTGCTGGAAGTGATCACGCCACAAGGGGAAAGCTACCGCTATACACTGGATGCAGATGGGCAGGTAATTACTGAAACCGACTATGCGGATACCCAATGGCATTACGCTTATGACCTTAACGGAAACTGCATTGAAAAGCGTGATGCGCTAGGCAATATCACTCGCTACGAATACGATGCCGCACAACGACTGACAGCCGTACATACACCGGAAGGAACCACCAACTACAGCTATGACATCACCGGACGTCTGCTGGAAATCACCGCACCAGACACCATTTCTTTAATATTCGAATACGATGAACAAGGCCGTATTATCCGGGAAACCCAACCACACGGGGAAATTCGCCGCGAATATCCTGATAACACCACAACAGTAAGGCAGCTTCATACACCCGATGGCCGACTCTGGCAGGCAAAAACCGCTGTTAATAAAGTTGGAGAACTGAGTTTACTGGCAATCAATGGTGATCATTCTCTGTCCTTCGAGCGGGATAAGGATGGAAACGAATGGCATCGCCAGTCTGATAAGGGCTTTATCCTGCGTCAGGAGCACTCGTTAATGGGGCTGCTCACTTCCCAACGTGCCGGACGTAACACTGAGTTTTTTGCCGCCCATGAAGTGGCGGATATCCCGCAACCGACATTAGCAGGACTGGATCGCGAATATCGTTATGACGATGCGCTTAATTTAGTGGCGGCGAATGATGAGCGGCAGTGGCTGCGCTATGTAGTTAATGGTAATGGACAAGTGACCTCAGTCAGTGATGGTGATCGGCTGCGGGAACATTATCAATATGACTCCTGCGGTTATCCATCCCGCCGTTTCGACGGCCTCAATGACATTGACGGAGAACGGCTTTATCAAAAAGGACATCGATTGAGACACTTGGGTCAGCATCTATTTGAATATGACGATGCGGGTCGAATGACGGCGATGCAGTTATGGCAAGAAGGCCATCGCCCGCAGCTCACCAAATTTCGCTGGAACAGCCAAAATCAGTTAATTGGCGTACTAACACCGGGTGGTCAGCAGTGGGCCTATCGCTATGACGCCTTCGGTCGGCGTACCGAAAAAGTGTGTGAACAGTCGGGTGAGCGCACCACCTACCTGTGGGACGGCGATGTTCCGGCCGAAATCCGCGAGTACCGGCACAACCGCCTGCATTGCATCCGCCATCTGGTGTTTGATGGCTGGCAGTTGCTGGCGCAGCAGGTGCAGTTTTTTACCCCAAATCCGGAAAACCGCCGCGAACTGCTCCCCGGAAATATCCAGACACAGTACGCCGTGTGTGCACCGACCGGGGAGCCACTGGCGTTGTTTGATTCGCAAGGGCATCGAGTCTGGCGCCAACCTGTGCATTCTCTGTATGGAATGCGTCTTGGAGTAGCGGGAGAAAATTCACAATTTGATCCAGGACTACAATTCGCCGGCCAGTGGC
>NZ_JBFPEZ010000069.1:0-61307 GCF_040838225.1 Xenorhabdus sp. SGI246 | reverse complement strand
CTTAAGCGAGCGGTATTACTGGTATCGGCGGGCTTTTTAAACGTAGCAGAGGTTATTTCAACCCTGCTGCATTACGTAGGATCATGGCCTTATCTGTCGTTTCCCACGGGAACTGCTCTCGACCAAAATGGCCGTATGCCGCGGTATCGCTATAGATTGGATGCAACAGATCTAACATCTTGATCAGGCCATAAGGGCGCAGATCAAAGAATTCGCGCACCAATTGGATCAGTGTTGAAGTTGGCACCTTTTCAGTGCCGAACGTTTCAACCATGATGGAAGTGGGTTCAGCAACACCGATCGCATAAGACACCTGAATCTCACAGCGATCAGCCAGACCTGCTGCGACAATATTTTTAGCCACATAACGTGCAGCATAAGCCGCAGAACGGTCGACTTTAGATGGATCTTTACCTGAGAACGCTCCACCACCGTGACGAGCCATACCACCGTAGGTATCTACAATGATCTTACGACCTGTCAAACCACAGTCACCCATTGGGCCTCCGATCACGAAACGGCCTGTTGGGTTGATGAAATATTTAGTCATCGGAGTGAGCCATTCAGCCGGTAGTACAGGTTTGATGATCTCATCCATAACGGCTTCATGCAGCTCTTTCTGGCCGATTTCTTCAGAATGCTGAGTAGAGAGTACGACTGCATCAATACCGACAATTTTACCGTTGTCGTATTGGAATGTAACCTGACTTTTGGCATCGGGACGCAACCACGGCAGTGTTTTGTTCTTACGTACATGCGCCTGACGCTCAACCAGACGGTGAGCATATGTAATAGGTGCTGGCATCAATACGTCAGTTTCGTTGGTTGCGTAACCAAACATTAATCCTTGATCACCCGCTCCTTGCTCCAGAGGATCAGCACGGTCAACTCCCTGATTAATATCAGGTGACTGTTTGCCAATCGCACTAATTACTGCACAAGAATTAGCATCAAAACCCATGTCTGAGCTGGTATAGCCAATTTCGCGTACAGTTCTGCGGGTAATTTCTTCAATATCAACCCAAGCACTGGTGGTAATTTCACCACCAACCATAACCATACCGGTTTTCACATAAGTTTCACAAGCTACACGAGCCTTGGGATCTTGTTCTAAGATCGCATCAAGAACGGCGTCGGAAATCTGGTCAGCAATTTTATCTGGATGACCTTCTGAAACGGATTCAGAAGTAAAAAGGTGTGTAGTCATTATATTTCGTTACCTTAAATATAATTTCGGTTTAAGGGTGGATGTTTTACCATCTAGACGGCTAGTCTAAGTTACTATTGCCAAATATACCAGTTTTTTTAGTTTTAAATATCTTTCACAGTATGACATTTTGGGTTTCTTCTCTGTCCTTCTTTAGGTTCGAAATCTATCGAGTAAATCTATCGAAATCTGTTAAGTATAAATAAATTTCGTTTTGCAATTTTGCAGGATTACAGGTATAAAGCGCCCGTAACTGATAGGTTTTTGCACTTCAAGTTATGGGCGTTTGCAGGGTGCGTTTATGCGTGTTCTGCTTCTCAATTGAGAAACGGCTTTCGTGATGATAAGCCATGTGGAGTGAATGGGGTTATGAACCATTATCTGCTGATTGTTAACGGCCAACAGCCACATTATGCCATTGATGTATCCACATCTTGTTCCTCTCTTATCGATATGAATTCAACCCGATGTTATCTGAATCGTTCAAGCAGGCGGGTCATTTTGAACAGAAGTCATATTGCCAAACAGTAAATACATATTGTTTAGTTCCCTCTAAACGTTTCTATAATTTAAGAGCAAGCTGTTCCCTGACATTTATTAATGCGCAAGATACGCACAATAATAGCGTCTTGGGTTATTGACTACAGGTGAAGGCAAACCTCTACTCCATGAAGGAGACTGCCATGAATGATAATATCGCACGTAAAATGCGACAGACCTACAATATTGCATATTGGGGCGGTAACTATTACTACGTCAATGATCTGGGTAATGTCAGTGTTTGTCCAAATCCTGATTTGCCAGAAGCACAAGTTGAGCTTGTCGATCTGGTAAGAAAAGTTCAGGAAGAGAAAAAGCAGTTACGGTTGCCTGCATTGTTTTGCTTTCCTCAAATCCTGCAACACCGTTTGCGCTCTATTAATACTGCATTTAAACGTGCACGTGAATCTTATGGTTATAAAGGCGATTATTTTCTGGTTTATCCGATTAAGGTAAACCAGCAGCGCCGTGTAATCGAATCGCTGGCAAATTCTGGTGAACCTGTTGGGTTGGAAGCGGGCTCCAAAGCTGAACTGATGGCCGTGTTGGCTCATGCAGGCATGACGCGGACTGTCATCGTCTGTAATGGTTATAAAGATCGTGAATATATTCGTTTGGCCCTGATCGGTGAAAAACTGGGACACAAGGTGTATCTGGTTATCGAGAAAATGTCCGAAATAGAAATGGTGCTGGAAGAAGCGGAGCGCATTAATGTCATCCCTCGTCTTGGGGTACGGGCGCGTCTTGCTTCACAGGGTGCTGGTAAATGGCAGTCCAGTGGCGGTGAGAAATCTAAGTTTGGTCTGGCAGCGGCACAAGTGCTGCAATTGGTTGAAACCCTCCGTACGGCCGGGAAACTGGATAGCTTACAACTACTGCATTTCCATCTGGGTTCTCAACTTGCGAATATTCGGGATGTGGCAACAGGCGTGCGTGAATCCGCCCATTTTTATGTCGAGCTACATAAACTGGGTGTTAACATTCAGTGTTTTGATGTTGGCGGAGGACTGGGCGTCGATTATGAAGGTACACGTTCCCAGTCAGAATGTTCTGTTAACTACGGCCTGAATGAATATGCGAACAATGTCATTTGGGGCATTGGTGATGCCTGTGAGGAACATGGTTTGCCACATCCAACCGTGATCACTGAATCTGGTCGGGCATTGACGGCTCACCATACTGTTTTGATCTCCAATGTTATTGGGGTTGAACGTAATGAGTTTACCGATACAACGCCCCCCGAAGAAGATGCGGCGCGTCCTCTGACAAGTTTATGGGATACATGGCTGGAGATGCAGGAGGGAGGCTATAAACGTTCTTTGCGTGAATGGTTACATGACAGTCAGTTTGACCTGCACGATGTTCATACCCAATATGCGCACGGGATATTAAGCCTTTCAGAAAGAGCCTGGGCAGAAGAATTATATTTAAATATCTGCCGTCATATTCAACAGGATCTTGATCCAAGTAACCGTGCTCATCGGCCGATCATTGATGAACTACAGGAGCGCATGGCGGATAAATTCTATGTGAATTTTTCCCTTTTCCAGTCTATGCCTGATGCTTGGGGAATTGATCAACTGTTCCCGGTTCTGCCACTTGAGGGGTTGGATAAGCCATTAGATCGTCGTGCGGTATTGCTGGATATTACTTGTGACTCTGATGGTATTATTGATCATTATGTTGATGGTGATGGTGTGGCAACAACAATGCCAATGCCAGCCTACGATCCGGAAAACCCTCCATTGATTGGTTTCTTCATGGTCGGGGCATATCAGGAAATTCTGGGTAATATGCATAACCTGTTTGGTGATACAGCGGCCATTGATGTTTACGTTGCAGAAAACGGTGAAGTCACTTATCAGCAGAGTGAAGAGGGTGATACGGTAGCCAATATGCTTCAATATGTGAAACTGGAGCCACAAGTGCTATTGACGCGTTTTCGTGATCAAGTGAAATCGACGGATTTAGGTGAAAATTTGCAAGAGCAATTCCTGCAAGAGTTTGAAAGTGGTCTGTATGGTTATACTTACTTGGAAGATGAATAATTCTGATTAATCATTAACCTCCATTAATAGTCATTCTTAATCATGGATTTTAAATAATCATTTGATTTGGGATGGCTATTTTATTTAATTACTATGCGAAATCGCACTCTTTTTGTGAACTTTTTTTGCGATAAGTTCGAATACAAAAATAGCGGGGGAACTTAACAAAGAAATGTCTAAATATTTTGATAGCTCTTATGTGATGTGGCACACTGATTTCGGTTACCGTAATAAAAGTGATACTTTCACTTAGAAATTAGCACTTCCCTTTCCTTCTTAAGCAAAGAAATAAGGAGCGAGTTAGTGATAAATACTAAAGATATTATCTTATTCCCTGAGCCTGATCCTAATGAAAACCCTTGGGTACATGGTAAACCTGCTGAAGAGGTGATTGACGTTGTAGAATACAATCCTGAATGGTTAGCTACATGGCAACAACTTTCTTCGGTTATCAAAAAAACACTTGGCAGCGTTGTCTTAAATATTGAGCACGTTGGGTCAACGGCAGTTCTTGGGATGGTTGCCAAACCTGTTATTGATATTGATCTCATTGTGGAAGATCCAACTCAAGAAGAAAAATATGTACCGGCATTGGAGCGGCTTGGTTATGATTTAACGGTTCGTGAACCAAGTTTTTATCAACATCGATGCCTTCGTTTGGCAAAACCTAGAGTTAATCTTCATGTTTTTGGCCTTGATTGCCCTGAACATATCCGACATATTTGGTTTCGTGATTGGCTCAGAGAACATCCTGAAGATTGTGAACGATATATAGCTGCGAAGATAACTGCTAAAAATGATGTTAAACAGGTAATGGACTATAATAAGAGAAAAGAACAAGTGGTACATGAAATTTATCAACGTATATTTCAAAGTAAGGGATTGTTGTAATAATGTTTGATAATTATTGTGCGGATAAAAAGCTGTTTTGACTTCGATTGACAGAACACTTTTACGTTCTCATTTTTTACAGGCCCCCTATAAGGCGTTTTATCTTTCAAGCCATTGTGTGGCCTGTGATAGTTGCAAATCACCTCCCATTTCGCCAATTTAATTCTAACCGACACTCCATACCTGATTGAGGGCTAATAACTTAGCCTGTTAAGGCTGTTGAAACTATGAGGGCAGAAAGTGCGGATTTTCATCTGCACTTTTTGACGCCGAATAGATGTTTATCTTAATTAACTCTTGGTTAATGACCATAAAAAAAATCTAATTGCTTTTTATAATTTTAAGCTTCATTGTTAATAAATAGCATATTAAGAGAACCGCTAAGCCTGTTTTTTAAAGAAGTTAATTTGACTTTTTTTTATAATTTACCTCATATATTAAAGGTGTTTTTACATACCATACAACGCTTTTATATGAATCAGTGAGAAAATTAACTATGCAAAATAAAATGAAAGATGTGAATGACTTGCTTGATGATTTAATTTCTAAACCTGAAGTACAGGCACGTTGGGAAAATGAACCTGAAAAGGTAATGCAAGAATATCAACTGACATCAGCACAGTACCGCGCACTTTCTGAGGGCAATATAGATGCTTTGATCAATGAAGGGCTGGCGGATAGACATGTCCAGCAAATGAGAGTTAGTTGGTAATGATTGATTTCAGTTCCCATTTCCTGGAAACCATCGGCTTACGGGTATCTCGCTTGGCTGTCGGCGGGAGCCATTTTGGTGTGAGTGCCTGTAGAAAAGATGTCATGCGTATTGTTTCTACAGCATTAGATTTGGGGGTGAATTTTTTTGATACAGCCGATATTTATGGCAAAGGTGAAAGTGAAAGTGCATTAGGTGATGCGGTATACGGGCGTCGGCATGATGTTGTTATTGCGACAAAATTTGGTCATGATGAAACGGCAAAAGGTGCAAGCAGGGCAGCAATGACTCAATGCTTACACAATAGTCTTAAGCGCTTGAAAACGGATTATATCGATTTATATCAGCTACATGCACCTGACCCGTCAACGCCTGTCGAAGAAACTGTCTCTACCCTTCAATCATGGGTAAAAGAAGGCAAAATCCGGTGTTACGGCATTTGTAACGTTAGGCTTTCAGAAATAGAGCATTATTGTGATACAGCCCAGGCAATGGGGGGAATATTACCTGTTTGCGTGCAAAATCCTGTCAATATATTGAACTACCAGAGTTATGAAGAGATACGCCCTTCCCTCATCGCATTCCAGCTTGGTTTGCTGGCGGCACTCCCTCTGGCTCGTGGGTTATTGGGTGGGCGTTACCGTTCTGTGCTGGATGTTCCTCGAACACATCCTTTGTCAGGTTATAAGGGGCTTGGTTATCGTAATGTGCGCACAAAAAAGGCCATTGATCGATTAATATACGCTGCACAACAATTAAACCGTCCCCCATCTGTATTAGCGTTGGAAGTCATATTGGCAAATAAAGATATTATTTCTGTTCTGGTTGGTATGAGTCATTCTGACCAATTACTTTCTTTGGCTGATCTTAATTCATCATTACTCCAGAAAAAAACGATTGATTATATTCTTGGAAGACGTTTAGCTCTGGATTGAATATGTACCAAAAATTAATCCATTATTATATTGGAGGTATATTAAATGACTAATATTCTGAATTTAGATGCATTAAAAAATATGAAACTTAATTATGATCCTTCACCGTGGGCAACTTGCGATGATACGTTTAAGCAAATGATTTCTGATGATGATTTTCCGATCAGTCACTGGACTTATCATTCGCAGCGTAAACTTGCTGAAGCGCTTGGCAAGAAAGGGTCACAAGAATGGTATCAACATAATGTAAAAACCCGGCCCCTTCTAGAATTGGGTGTAAAAGAGCCTTACATGCCAGATGAGCTCGCTGATATTTGGCTGTTAGTTGCAAGCGATCTTTTATCAGATGACTATATCGAATGTATCAGTGATGTCAGCGAATATAATGTCAGAAAGTTGCAATTTCAGGCACATTTTTGGGAATTCGGCCCTGGTTCATTCTTCCAGCCTCATGTAGATAAACCGCACAAGATGGTAACTCACTTAATGTATCTAACGGATAATTGGGTGCCTGAAATGGGAGGTTGTTTGCAATTGTTACGCTCTGCTGATCCGAAGGATATTGTGGTGGAAATAGCACCGAGAAAAAATACGTCAGCACTTATTCGCAGAACAGATTCAGCCTGGCATGCGGTCACTCCTATTCCTAAGGACATGCAGGCAGTAAGAAAAGTTTTGCAAGTATGGTTTTGGGATACACCTGCAACCTGAGATCAACCGAAGAGTGTTGCCCAAGAATAAATGAACATTTAACTGTTGGTTAATCATGATTATTAATCAGCCAGGAATAGTCACATGATAAATTGGTTGAATACACTTTCTGAATATAATGATGTGGTTGCTTCTGGCTTAGGGATACCTATTATTCGGCCAGAAAATACTGTGCAAGAAATTCGCTGGCGTCAAGTCATAGAAGAAATGTATGCGGAAGAATTGCGTACCAGTGACAACAAGGACGTTGCAATATTGAATATAGGGGAAAATACGTATCCGATGGCTTTTTTATATGCAAAGGTGATGGGGTATCGCGTTATTTCAGTTAACGACATGAATAATATTACCTTGCTATTATCAGAAATCAGAGAAAAAAACGTTCTGCTCATAACTATAGCGTATAATTTGAAAGTAGATTTTGTTGCTAATACACTGGAAATAGCTTCTGAGCTTGGGAAAAATATTGGTTTTTTGTGTGGAAGAACTTTTTCTGGCCTTAGTTATTTAATTGCTAAATCTTTATTAAATCCTGCTCTGTTAGAACATAATGAATTTCTTATTGACGCACCGAAACATAAATATACAAGTGATGAAAGTCAGCCAGAAAAATTAGCAGAATTACTTGCACAACCCGCTATGTTGAAAACGATCAGAAGTCATGGTGAAGGAAGTCATGCAAAACTGCCCTCATTAACTGTTTGTGGGTTGCTTGAAGAAACAGAATTCCCTCTGATGCCTGAATATGGGTGTTCGCGCCTGACCCGGCGATGTAAACGAGCACATGGAAAAACGCAAGTATTTTATGGGTTAGATATCCGTGCCTATGCTGTTAATTATATATGTTGCAATGGCTTTAATATGGCTGAAGAACTTTATCCTTCTCCAGTATCAATGATCTTGGCACTGACAGAAGGGTGGCCGGCGGCTGTTTTAGCCCCCATTCGCCCATTGATTGCCCCAGATTACCTTCTGGTGTTACTCAGAAATATGGCGAAAGAAGAAATGCCGCTTGGGCAAATTGTGGCAGCATTGAATGATGCTTGTGCTGTGCTTGGGCAACCTTTTACGTTTGCATTAATTGGTGATCCAACATTGCAATTGTCATTGAAAGATGAAAGTTCGTTTCTGCCAGAAAGACTACATGATAATACTGAATCAGAATCAACCCATCAGATTATGATAGGGATCAAAACAGTATTGGAAGAAGGAATTCATGGTCATCGGTTACTACGTTCAATTGATGCGTGGTTAGGTGAGACGGTGGTGGATAAATTATCCAGCTTGCGTGAAAAGTTGGTAAATATCGAGCGATTGGCTCTTTTTTCTCTGAAAAAACATGAAATTTCTTATCTCCAAGAAGATAAAAAAGTGCTTTGGCGAAATAATGCACTTATCCAACTATTGATTGTTCAATGGGAAAAAATTTTGGTGTCGCTGTTACATGAGGGGCGTGAAAATTTTGATGCCTTTGATTTACTGCATTACGATCAATTAATGAATACATTAAAAACCGTTGAACCTTGCCGGCGATGTGGAACATTAATGGAAGTTTCTTCATTTGGTCATGCCGGGGGAATAACGGGATGTAGCGAAACTTATATGTGCCGTGTCTGTGGCCCACTTGCTGCTTACCGTTGTGGTGGTCTTCGCCTGGAAGACTTGACAGAAACATGGATTGCCCGGCAAGGGGAAAGAGTTACAGTAAAAATTCGACTCCATATTCCCCACTCCATTCATCCCATTTCTCAACGGGTGCATTTGGAACTTCGTGGATATGATAAATCCACAGGACAGTGTTTTGCCTCTGAAATAAAAATAGCGGAATTGAAACATAATAATGTCATAAAGTTTGAATTTAAATTAGATGAAAATCAGGGATGTGATTTGCATAGTATTCGAATTATTGCTGTATCTGGTTTTGATATTGCTTTTCTCCGTATCCGTCTGGCTTGCTTACCTAAAAAGTCACAGGAATAACATTTTTCATGTCATCAAATTACAGCAGGAAAATATGATGAGAGTACTGGTTCTTAATCGTCGCCCTATTGTAGAAAAAATTGCATTATGGTTTTCTGAAGCCGAAATTGACGTTTTTCTTATAACACCAAAGGCATTATTATATCCATCGGAAAAATTACCTAATAAAACACATAAATATATTAAGGAAATTTATCCTGTTGAGAATTATGATTCACCTTCCATTAATGAATTAATTCTTAGATTAGTCGAAGAAAAGCAAATTGATCGTATTATTTCGGCAACAGAAGTTGATGTCTTACGGGCAGCAAAAGTGCGTGAAAAAATGGGCTTAATGGGTCAAAACGAAATATCAGCACAGGCATATCGCAACAAATGGATGATGAAATCCCTATTGAAGAAAAATGGGCTCCCAGTTGCCAGAATGCTGCAAATCACTGATAGGAAATCGGTAGAGAAATTTGCTGATGAGTGTGGTTTTCCTGTCGTAATTAAGCCAGTTGATGGAGGAGGCTCGGTAGGTGTGCAGATTATTCACCATGCTGCACAATTACAGGATATTAATTTTGAGTTATTAAAATCAGGTTATCTTGTTGAAGAATGGATTGAAGGAGAGTTTTTCACGATTGATGGGTTGATGAGAAACGGTGAAATGTTACATTGTTGGCCTTCACACACTACAGCTAATTTTTCGGCAGTTAGTGGGAATTCTGCGTTGCTTAGCTGGATGCTATTGCCAAGTAACCCTTTGACAACGGAAATATCTGCACTCATGTCACGGGTGATTATGAGCCTTCCGCCAACGCCGGATACCACAGCATTTCATGCAGAAGCTTTCTTTTGTGAAAAAACACACCGCCTTGTGCTGTGTGAGATTGCATGTCGCCCAGGGGGAGCAGGGCATGTCCCTGTGTACGAAATGGCATTTGGCCTGAATTTGTATAAGGAAACGTTGCTTGGTCAGGCAGGGCTTCGCGTTCAAGAAACTTACCGGCATATTTATCCTCAGGCGATGGCAGGGTTTGCCTGGTTTCCTCCCAAAGAGGGGGTATTTCATTATGCCCCAAACAGTTGCCCTGTTTCTGGCATTGTTGATTATCAACTAATGGCGCGCACTGGCAGATATTATCAGGCTCCTCGCTCGATTTCAGACCACATTGCTAAGGCATTTGCTTTGCAGCCGATTGATTGTGATCCTGCGAAGGTTATTAATGAAATTGATGCTTGGTGGAAAAATAATGCAATTTGGTGGAATGAAGAGAGTATACCCGATAAGACGAAGGGTATAGCCGATAGAACAGTAACTTGAAAGATAAAAGGTATATTTTATTTTCATGATTTATGGATGGGAACTCAATGGCGATACAACGGGTATCAGACAATTGGTTTACGGAAATAACAAAACATTTGAAGGAATACTGGCAAAATCGTGAAGTCGGTTTATTAATTGATTGTTCAGATAGTCTGGATGCTTTGAAAAGTTTGATGTTCGAACTGCAAATATGTGGTGCCAAAATAAAAGCATTAATATCCGTATCGGATAAAGTGTGGCGGCCTAAAGGGGTATTGTGTTGGCATATAATTAATATTGAAAAATATCCTTTGTCAGAGTTATTGAAAAAGGAGTTTATTTGTATCAAATATTGGTTAGATAAGATCGATCCAGAGAAAAATATCACTTTCTTAGGAGGGGTGAGATTAGCAATTTCTCCATTAGCAGACCGGCCTATTTATGGTTGGCAAAGGCCTGGATGGGCAAAATTTGAAGATAAGACTTATATTGATGAAAATTTTCGTCGATGGGGAATTAATACACCGCCTTATAAAATTATTGCGTCTGATATTAACGATGCGGTAGCTGCATTTCACCTTATGAATAAAGGTAAAGGCGTTATATTGGCTGCCGATAGTTCAAAGTCATTTAATGCAGGTTCAGAAGGTTTGTCTTGGATTAAGGATCATCATGAACTTACTAAGGCGTTGAATAAATTTCGCGATAAAACTGAAAAACTTCGTATGGCTGAATTTATACAAGGAATTCCATGCAGTATCCTTGCGCTGGTTTTGCCCAAAGGTGTTGCTGTCTTTGATCCGATAGAAATATTGACGGTTTTTGAGAAATCAACTAATCAGCTTTTGTTTTGTGGTTCATCGAATCGTTGGCGACCTGGAAAACATGCCGAAGTTATGCGTGATTATACCCGGTTGGCGGGAGAAAAACTGGCAGAGGAAGTCGGTTATCGAGGGATCTTTAGCCTTGATGGAATATGGACGGGCCGTGAGTTTTTTGCGACAGAAATTAATCCTCGCCATGCATCTGGATTGGGGATTAATCGTGCAGTTCCTTTGTTTCCTGATTATTTATTTAACCGGGCTGTTCAGGAAAATAGTGCTTTTATTACGGAGATTAACCCTTCTCAGGTTGAAATCATCTGGCGTGATATGATCCGAAATTATCCAGGTCAAGATATCACTGTATTGGATAGAGAAGAAAAACAGCAAAAGGTGGTTGAAATTGAAGTGAATAACCAGATGATCGTATTGGGAGTTCCTTCTGAGGGTGTTGATGCACTTATTTATCGTCCACTGGGACAGGAAAAATTACTTGGGAATATTGTAGCTGAACTGGTTAGTCGAACCTCTAATTTCCATTATGTAAGTTTCGTCGATCATAATATAAAAAATGACTGATTTTCTAATGTTTCACGTTCTATTTTGCAATCTGAAATATATTGGATATAAGAAGTGTGTACCCTTCATCTTTCAAATTGCCTCTTTTTTGGCTGAGTTCACTCACTCCGGTTACATAGTTGTCGTTATCTATGCTCCTGGGGATTCGTTCCCTTGCCGTTGCGCCGCAACTTGAAATCCATTGGGTATTAATAACTTGAAGAGAGAACTCTCTTCAAGCTTATTTTTATCTTTTTTGTATTAGATTGTTACTAGTATTGTGATATCGATTGAGAATAAGAAATCCAATGCCTGTTAAGGTAACGTACAATATAATATTTCCCCATAAGATAGTGCTGGAAAAGCTGAGAAGTTGAGTGAATAACCAGGGGGATATGACAGTGGCACCTCCGAAAGCAAATTGAAGGACAGCAGAATAACGTCCTTCATAACCAGAATGAGAAAAAATTAAAATAGCGATTCCCATTTGTGCTCCGAGAATAGCCTCAGCAAGGCTAAGCAGTAAGGTTACAATCAAAATTAAGATAAATTGTAATGCAAAGTCACCCTGAAGAAATAAAATAATGCTATAGGCGATCGTTTGTAAAAAGCCAGACCAGGCTAAAGATTTCAGGCATCCAAGCTTATTGCCTAATCTCAACGCAACTTGCTGAAAGCAAGGAATGCCAAAACAAAGGCCAGTAAATACAAAAGCGGCAAACCAAGATGGTAAAGCGCATTCAATCAGAAAGTAGTAGGGTAAGACAAGCTCGATGCTTTTTCCTGCCAGTAGTAGTATACCGATCAAAAAAACGAAAATAAGATATTTTCTATCCTTCAGGATGGAAAAAGAGGAGATACTATCTTGATCAGTTTGTATTGGGTTTAGAATAATTTTATTAGACTGTTTGGTAGCGTTTTGAGTTATGATAAAAATAATGATCCCTGATATAAAATAACTGAATGAATTTCCCCAAATAATCAAATTAACAATGGTATTAGATATCCCATCTTTATCAATGAAGAATAACGAAAATAAGGCGCCAAAACCTAATCCAATATTTCTACAACTATTTATAATAGCAAAAATATTCATCTGAGTATTTTTCATAGGAAATAGAACCCTTATTGCAGCAGGGTTGGCACACCAGTAAATACGCTCACCGATAGAAACACACATAACGATGATAGCGACCTGCCAGTGTGTTGAAACAACTAACATCCAGGGAAATGCACTAAATCGCAGTAAACTACCTACCAGCGTTGAGTTAGCTGGCCCTAATCTATCAGCCAATAGTCCTGCTGGGTAACCGGCAATAAGTAATGCGATCATCGCCCCTATCGTCATTGCCAGCCCAACATCTACGATATTTAACCCCTGCACTAACACTAAATAAAAGATCGCCATAGGGCGCCAGATCCCTCCGCCCATACTGCCAATTGCCATGGCCAGTAAAAATAGGTGTTCTCGACGGTTTAATGCCATGATTTTTTCTCTCATCCAATTAATGAGTTATACCCTTCGTTTTTCAAATACAAATTCAAAATATTGGGTCAATGGTGATGTTTATAAACCTGAGTTATTTTTTGTAAAAATACTTTCATTTCTGTTCTTGACGTCAATTTAATATAATTTCCATCAAAACTATCTAGTAATACTTTGTCTTTTTTAAATTGATATTTTCTGTATTTTATTATTTGTCGTAAAAAATCGAAATTTATTTTTTCATAGCAACCAAATGCCATATCAGGACGTTGTTTTCCATGCCATTTAGTTATACGTTTTATGGCCTGGAATAAACAAATATAAGTTGGAATGTAGAGATGAATGACCGTATCTGCTTTTTCTAGACGTTGTGGCAGACTTGAACCATAATTACCATCGATAATCCATGATGATTGATTCGTTAAGAAGCATAATTTTTGCTGCCATTTTTCTGTTGAAGGGGCTACCCATCCTTCTTGCCAATATTCTTTATCAAGATGAAACAAGGGAATTGAGCAAATTTGGCTTAATTGCCTGGCGAAGGTTGATTTTCCTGCTCCAGGGGAACCAATCACTAAGATACGCTGCATATTATCAATCATATTTATCTCCACCGTATGAGATTATTTTTGTCCATTCATTTAATACAGGGATAATTGTTTTTTCCGATAGTTCATAGCGGCGAGCTTGCAGGTGATTAGGAATGCCATTTCTTTTAGCTTTATCTTCGATCAATTGATATTGGCGACGGAGAAATCTGGCAGACAACGCAAAATCGTGGGCGATTTCTAAAGTAGAAAATTGAAGCTGGTGAAGAATAGCAGCCGTGACAAGCCCCGTGCGATCTTTTCCTAAGCTGCAATGAAGCATCACATTTCCTGTATCGAGCAACTCTTTTATTTCCTGAGCAATTTTCCATGTCACGTGACTCATGGTGAAATAAAGATTAATATAATCAGATTCTGTAACAATATGTGTCTGATTATTCTCTGGTGGTTTAAATCTAATAGGACGATTAAGATATTTGGTTGATGCAGGCATAGGCGGCTTGAACTGTGGTTCATATTCTTCAGGTGTGCGTAAATCTACCCAAATATTGATTGGCAACATTTCTGATAATTTATTATATGCTGCTTTTTCTTTTCCTCTTTGCATACCACAACGAATGAGCGTTCCACGGTTATTTTTTTCGGTATGCTTAATTTTTAATATTCGCCCATTCAGAATATCAGAGTGGTGTATTGGGTAGATCTTTAGTTGGCTGATATTATTTAATTGTGTTTTCATGACTGCTCACTGTCATTTATTTACTGTAGATTTACTCGTTATGATAGTATTCTGAGGGAAAAATTTGCTTAAGAAATTTCACCATTAATTCTAATTCTCCAATACCAATTCTGACATAGCCATTCATTCTTTCTTGTGAACTCATATCACGGATGTAAAACCCACCTAAAGCGGCGGTTTCTACTAATTTAGTGGGATGATCACCAATAGTTTTGACATTGATGAAATTGGCACCGGAAGGAAGAATTTGCCAGTTTGGACGTAATTTCATGATGGTTTCAACAACATATTCTCGTGTTTGAATAATGGATTGGCAAATTTGTTTAATATATTCTTTTTTCGCTAAAATTTCTTGAAGTAGTGTCCAAGTGCTGCCTGAGATAGCTGATTCAGTCCTTTCCTGGGACAGGATATCTATAATAGTAGAGGAAGCTATTGTGGCGGCAATACGAGCGCCCGCTAAACCGTAACCTTTGGAAAATGATCGAATATAAATAATATGTTCAGGTTGGCCTAAAAGAGCTAAATGGTTAATGTTACCAAATGCTATAAAACATTCGTCGATAACTAATAAGTGACCATGCTTGGCGCAAGAATGAGAAATTGCTAATAACGTATTATTATCAAATTCTATCCCGGTCGGGCTATTAGGATTTGAAATTATAACAATAGAAGGTGGGGCCGTTTGGATTGTTTTTAATAATGTTTTGATACAAAAATTTTCTGCGCATTGATCATCGAAATAAATGGGTAATATATCAATTTGATTAAGATTGGCGTGATCAATCCAGCCAAAATAGTTAGGTATAGGAATAATTAATCTTTTTGTTGTACATGCAATTAAACGTAATATCAGACCAATAGCAACGTCTGACCCTGGAGTGAAATAAATAGAAGACGAGTTAATTCCTAATATTTTGGCGGCCTGTTCATGTTCAACTTGAGGATAAGGGTAAAATTGATGTCTTTGTGGCGGAACAGTAATCTCCTGAAGGATTTTTGTTAATGCTTTATGGTGTAATTCACCACTACGTAAGTTTATTCCGTCAGATAAAAATTCTCTCTGACGAGAAGGGCACTTGGGTGACAAAGGCAGCGGGTAAATATTATTAACAGATGTTGTTTTCGCCATTAATATATTCCATAGCAGATTTTTCAAATTTGAGCGCCCAATATACGAAGTTGCCCTAATAAGTCTGGGTAACCGCGTTCAAGGTGATTAATACCCTTTATTTGAGTTTTCCCAGATATTTTTAATGCTGCAATAACTAGGGCTGCGGCCCCACGTAAATCGGCGGCTTGTACTGTTATGCCGCTTTTGCAGGGAACATGGGGCATAATGTCTACTGATCTGGCATTGCGAATAACTTTGGCTCCCATCTTTTCCAATTCTTCAATATATTGGAAACGCTTGGCCCAAACTTGCTCTGTAATACTTCCGCCTAATTGAGATGCCATCAGTAAAAGAGCCATAAAAGGTTGATTGTCACTGAATATTCCGTAAGAGGTAACTTGAATATCCAATCGGGATGCAGTGGACACTTGGGCGATGGTGAGAGTATTTCCTTTCCAGTAAAGCTGATAACCCAATTTTTCCAGACAAGTTATTTCAGCCGATAGCCCGGTTTCGATAGCATCTTGCGAAACGCCAGTAATAGAAATTGGAGCGTTGCAATAAGCGGAAAGGGTCAAATAAGTCATAACTTCGATCAGATCGGGGCCAAGAGTCGTTTCAAAACCGCCCGCATCAGGTTTCCCCGCAATGACGATTCGGTCTTTTTCCCACGCTATATCAACCTGCTGACATTTGATAGCTTCAACTAATGCCGCAACGTCTGGTTTAGAATAAGGATTGATAATCTCGCTAATACCTTCAGCCCTTGCAGCGCATAACAATGCGGCTTTTGTTGCGCCAGAATAAAGTGGGCCAGTTAATTTGCCAGTGTTTTTTTCAACGACAGCAAAATGAGCCATATTGATTTGAGTGGAAGAAAAGCGTGATACAGTGGCTTGGATCACATTTCCCAGGGTTTCAACTTTGGCACCGAATCGTTGTAAAACGGTACATAGTTGTTCAATGGGGCGTTCTCCTCTTTGACCGACTCCAATCTTACAGCCACCGGTTTCACCTAATATAACGTGGCCTGCATGAGCCAATATCCCAGGGGCAAGATACCATGCACCATGAATCAATGTACTTAAATCTTCAGGTATTTTGGTATTGTTTAAACCGCGGGGATCAATATACATGGTGCGTTTTTCTGGCTCATACAATATGTTGGCACCCAGTAATTGACCTATTTCGCTCAATATCCTGATATCTGCAATATCAGGAACATTTTTGATTAAAGAAGGTTGTTTTGCTGACAATGCTAGGCTGAACAACGGTGGGAAAGCATGCTTAAATCCTGAAATATGCACACGCCCTGATAATTGATTGCCGCCCGTCACTTCAATCTCTTGCATATTATTTCTCCAAACGTTTATTCCGAAATAAAAACAGCCGTGAGTACACGCCGGTAAGTCCCTTTGGGCGCAGAAGCAGAAATAGGTGTTACCATATGCCATGATTGATCTGAACGTTGTAGGATCACTGACGTATTCAGTTCAGGCGGGATCTCACGATAAATATCTTGTGAATCATCAGAGTGTAAAATACGCAGACAACCTCCCCAATCAGGAGACCAATCTCGGCTGAAATTAAAGATTTGAGTCACGATTTTTTCGGTTTTATCTGTGTGTGGTCCTAACCATTGAGAAGAACGATATCGCCATAACGTTAAATTCAAACGAGCCGAGCTGAGATCTTTGCCGATCAATTTTCCCATTCGATCCCGATATTGCTCACTTCTTAAATATTCGCAAAATTCGTTCCATACAGAAGAAAGAGGGGTATCCTTTTCAATGCGTAATGCTTCCAGACAGTAGGTTTTTTTATCATCGGTCTCTTCTGCCATTTTTTCTGCAATGATAAAGCCTTCATGAGGAAATGTTTCCATCAGGTTATTGGCTACCTCCTCGTCAATAAAAGGAGATACCATGCCCCAGTGGTAGGGGAAGTTTGTTAATGCTTGGGGCAGTAATAAATTAAACATGAGTTTCATTTTCCTTATTTTTAAAGGTTATCAGGGCATACGTAATGCAGGAGTAGGGCACGTCGTGCATGTTGTGAACCAGGCGTCACCTTACGGACACTGTGCCAGGAGTTGGGGGAAGGCAGGAGGATCACCGAGCGATTGGGAGAAGGCGCAACCGCTTCCTTGATATCATCAGGTTCAGACGAGCCGAGGATAAGTAATTCTCCTCCTTCTATGCTACCCGTCGGGAAATAGAGGGTTTGAGTCAGGATCTTATCGGGACGGTCACAATGGGGAGCCAGCCAGCAATTTTCATGGTAAATAGTAAAACGCACATGTAAGCGAGTCTTTGAGAGATCGCGTTCCATCAGTGTTGAAAAATAGTGGCGATAATCATCACTTAAGATAACTTTCAGCATTGCTTTCCATGCGGTGGTCAGATTATTCCATGTTTCCGGCACAGGAATACCATCATCAATAGCCAGTAGATCCCAAGTGCTATAGTATTTTCCGTCACCTTCTTCACGGTGAGATTGATGGTAACCCGCCTGTGGAAATTCTGCTTGTAATCGTTTGAAGACGTTCGGAGATAAAAAATGATCTGAATGAAACCATTTAAACGGTTCTTTTTTATTTTTAAAATCAGGGGAGTGCCAGCGGATATTCATATGTGATCTCCTGATGTGGGATTTTGCTCATATCCCGCTTTCTGTGTGATTTTTTTCATGACCTCTGTGGCACGATCTTTTTGATTAGCAAATAGCAATGCGTAGCCTTTTTGTCGTTCTTCTGGTGATTGAGGAAATGCGTGAAAAAGCTGGCGATTATATTTACCTACCTCGGTTATTGAGGAGTTTTCGTGTAATTCGTTGTAAGGGGTATAAACAGTGGGACGGACTCTGGCACCTTCAGCAATCAACCAGTCGATTGTTTTAATTGATGCTTCTATTGTGTCTCCGGGTAACCCAAGAATAATGAAAGCGTTAATTTCTATGTCATTCCACTTGGCAATTGCGAGTAGTTCTTCAACCTTAGCCTCAGTATTTAGCTTTATTTTGGGTAATTGCAGGTTTGGTGAGACAGAAATGGTTTCTACTCCCAGGCTGATTCGGATGCAGCCCGCTCGTGCCATCAATTCAATCAATTCTTTATTCAAATGATAAATTGTTGTCACGCATTTCCATCGAATGGGCAGTTTTAATTCGATGAATTTATGACACAGTTCTTTTACCCACCGACGATTTAGGGTAAAAGTGGGAGCATAAAAAGAGACATAATCAAATGGCTGGATACGCTGCTGTTCCGTGATATATTCAATGACACGATCTACGGAAAGCCGTCGTTCACTTTTACCTTGCATGGGAGGGACATCACAGAATTCGCAACCTACCGGGCATCCTCGTGCGACAGGAATAACGAGTTCACGTCGTTCAGGAATACCACAAAATTTGTTCAAGTCATTTTTATACATCCGATCATATGCAGCGTAAGGGATCTCTAAGGTATCAGGGAGTATCCACTCTTCTGGACTTAGCATCTGGCCGACATCTCCCTGTAAATAGCCAAGGGGTGTTTTCACAATAAGACCGGGAATACTCTTTATGTCGGGAACATAATTTAGCAGGAAAGATTCAACACCACTTTCATAATCACCGCTGAAAACAATACCTTCAAAATCAAATTGCTTAAACCAATCAGGAATTTGTTTCGATAATCGTCCGAAAGTAAATATTTTCACTTGGGGTAGAATCTCTCGACAATACATTGCTGTGCGGCCGAAACTATCCACGGCATCAAAATCATTAAATAACCCAATAAAGTCATAGCCTTTTGCCAATTCTTGGGCTAAATCATGCCAAGTAAGATTTAATGCACCACCGTCTAACGCAGTAACTTGCCATGATGAATTTCTTTCCCTGATATAGGTTGCAACTTGAAATAATGGCAGGTGATGACCGGCATTGAAATAAGAGGGAATATAGGGAGGAATCAATAATAGTATACGCATATGCAAACCTCCTAAGTTAAACAGTGAAAAACTGCGTGTTTGCCAAGTAGATAAATTGACAAACTGCCATAGTTGCGTAACAGCCAGATGGAAGAAAAAACTCGACTGTTAAACTGGAACGATCAGGGAATTCGTGATCTTCATTGAGGTCGATAATTTTTATAAAGGTATGCACAATGGTTGGACGAAGACTTTGCTTTTCTACTTTCTTCCCGTCAACGATATTAAATCGAATAAAGGGATACCAAGGCATCGTAGCGGCAAATGTCATGACATCAGAATAAGCAGTGGGTAAAACATAGGGTATTGATGAGCGCATCACATGTAGCCCTTGGTGATAACGCTGGAACTCTTGGGCGACGAGATTATTCCACTGGTAAGAGCCATAAGAAGCATAATAAAAAGATAGCCGTCTGGGATCTAATTGATGGAAAAAATGTTCAGCTTTACCTTGCCATTTTTGGGCTGCTTGTGCTTCTGGTGATGCCGATTGGCATATCAATGACAAGGCTTTTTCCCATTTGCCGTGATGAAAAGCTTGCCCAATAAGATGAGTTGTAGATGGCTTTCCAGGTACACCGAATCTTTGCGTGTCATAGTAGTTAATAAAAGCATGGTTATGGAATGTCTGTTTTGCCAAGGCGTGTGCAATAGGCTTATTTAAGTTACGTATGACAATTCGAAAGCTATTACCCACGAGTTGGCCAATCTTGATATTTTCTTCAAAGCAACCAACTTCATGCAATGAGAGCCATTTACCTGATGTCATATCCAAATGCGCATTAATGGCACTGGTATCTATTATATTTCGTGATAAAGATTGAATAGATATTCTCTGGCTTGTTATTCCATCTTCATCTTTTAATCCCGCATACCCAATATAGCTTTCTGGTATTTCTAATATGCTGGCAATATTTGTAACTGCTTCAGAGGTTGTCATTCCTTCTTTGCGTAATTGAAAATGCCAGATCTGTTTTTCTATTGAGGGCTGATAGAAGTTTGGAACTTCTTCCACGAGAAAATCGGCGGGCACTTTTTTAAGGCAATATTGAACATCCTTGCAGAAAAAGGTATTCGGTGAATATTTGGAAGAATTTGTATTGAGTTCTATATTATTCATTGAAAGTTCTCTAATTTTCAGGCCCTGATTTTCAATGGTCAAAATAAGACTCATTGTTTTTGTATGATCAATATGCCAACACGTTATGTGTTAATATGGTGAACTTTCTTTCGCGAAATAATCATCAAGGCTTCCTTCTCGCCAAATATCCGTCGTGGCACAGTGCAAACCACCGCCAAAAGGATAAGCATTGCGGAAAGGCACAGGAATGACTTCAAATCCTAATTTATCCAGTTGCTCTATTTGATAAATTTCACTTTCTTCTACACACACAGTTTTCTCATCAAGTGACAATATATTCATTGACAGCCATGTACTTGAATAACATAACGGAGGAGACTGGTGATGTGCGGGAGGTGCTGCTGCGACAATTTGCCAGTCATTACGAATAAATAATTCTCTGAATTCGGGCAATAACGGTCTATCAGGATTATTTAAAACTAAACCGGGACGCAAAGGTAATAGAGTACAGTCTATGTGGCTTGGGAAAGGATCACCGGGAAAATTGATAGCATGAATGCGGTAATCAGGAAAATGGCGTCGTAACCAATCAATACCTTTCATGTTTGTAGTAAAGCCATGCTGTACGAAAAGATCTTTTCCACATCGGAAAATATCCGCAGCTTCAAAAATGGGTTCTTCTTCTGTCGTGACGAATTCTTTTTTCATTACCCACTCTTTTCGGGTTTCCATACTGATATTTTCTGATAAATAACCCTGCCGGTAACTCTTATCCGAAAGCCGGGGACGAGGGGCTGATTCATGCCGCATGGTTGTATCTTCTTTCATATAAGCTGCAATCAAAGGTCGATAACATAAATACTCAAAGAAACGAGATCTGAAACTCATTGTTGCTTCAAGAATTTCCCGGCCAATAGTGATGAGAATGTCCCTTGGCGGTTGACAACCGAACATAGTACCTTGGATAAAATCCGGGGTCTGTACAGGTGAGTTAAAATCTAATGGAGTTGGTCGATCAACACGAATGCCACGTGAAGTTAGTATCGAAGATAATCCATCCAATTGTTCATTGGCAGCATCAACGGATTCTTGGCTTCTTGGGCCATAACGACCACGCATATCTGAATTTTCTGGGATGCGAGCCATAAAAGCAGGCTCTGGTGGAGGAATACAGGCATGATCTGCACGACCGACAATGACATGCCGTAATTTTCCCCATTCTGTATGACATTCTACATGGATAGGGAGATTGTTTGATTTCGGGTTATTATTGGTATTAATAGAATTAGTCATAATATTTTCCTTTAATATGCTTTTTCGTATTTATATATAATTTTTCAAAATAGTAAGCACATTTTCATAATGCCATGTATGATTTGCCAAAATATCAAACAATAGGTCAAGATGCTTACCATAATGAAAAATTTTATATCTGGTTAATAACTTGTTGGGATTTATACTCCCTTGCCGCCCGCGGCGTACTTTGAAATCCATTAGGTGTATTTATAAAATAACTTTTCTATTCAGTTAAACTAAATATTAAACTTTGTTGTGACTAAAAATGATATCTATCAGTCTTAAAATCAATTCAAAAATTTTTTTCTGCCATTAACTAAAAGTTAAAGCGGACTTAATTTTCCAGTGTTCTTCGTGATGACATCAAATGCTCAGTGCAGGTGACTTTATCAACCAGTGACCAGTTTTTATTGATCACAACAGTTTTAGAGGCTCCGGTCATACTTTAAATGTATAGATGACTATTAAAATTTAAATGCCTCTTTCTTTGATTTTAATTTTATCTAATTTAATCTTTTACAAATTTGCATTCTTAAAATGGCTATAACATTAGTATGTTTTTGCTTTAATATGAATTATTAATTGTCCTATTTTGAACTAAAGTATAATCTTGACATCTTTGTATGGTTTATATAACCTCATATCACTATTGTTAATATTTTGTTTTTTATTGGTGGGATTATTATGATTTTATCAAAGAAAATAAATCATTTTTTGAGTGTTGTAGAATGTGGGTCTTTCAAAAATGCGTCTAAAAATATTCATATAAGCCCTCCAGCACTTTGTAAAAGTATCGCTGATATAGAAGAGGTATTGGGATTTAAGCTATTTAACCGTTCTAATACAGGAGTAACTCTGACGGAAGAAGGAATAAATTTATACAAATATTTATTACCTATACGTGATAATGTTGAGAATATTAAATCAAGTTTTTTCTCAAGATTAAAAAAAAAGAGATTAAAGTAGGAACAGATAGTTACAATAAATTATTTAAAAAATTAACAAGTAAAATAATTGAAAATGGTCAAATTGATTTTATTAGTGAAAGATATCATTTTGGAGATCATCGCAGTAAACTCCTTTCAGGAGAATTAGATCTTTTTATTTCAATTCATCCACCAACAGAAGATGAATTAGAACGAATTTCTTGTAAAAAATATGGTCATGAAGTAGATGTATTTATTTTTTCAAAAAAAATATTGAATAAAAATAATTCATTAGATAATATCATTCGTAATGAAAAAATAGTTTTACACTCCGAAATAAAAAATCATCCATTGTTTTATAATTTGTTGAATTATCGAGAAGAACATGAAATTAAAACTCAAATGTTGATTGTTCCAGAGATTAATCACATTATAGATTTTGTTTGTTTTGATATTGGTTATTCCATAATTAATAGTTCAGTATTGAGTTCCAGGTATCTAAAAAACATTGATGTGGAATTTATTCCTAATACGTTATTCCCATCTGAATTGTTCAGTTATCTTTATTATTTAAAGAGAAGGGAGTTAGAATTGAAAGATTTTTTAAATCACTTTTCTAATTTTTAATTCATCTTTAAATTAGGTTTTGTATTTCTCATGAAATAATCTTTGGTCTATTAACTTAACTTTTAAACTAATATTTATTAAATATAACGTTATGAATAATATAGGCAGGGCGTAATAATGATGAGTAAAGTAATACTGATATTCGGTATGATTACACTCACTTTCGGTTTAAATGGTGCAGTGAAAGCAAACGAGTTTATGCCTGAGCAAGTTGAAGCTGGAGTAACTTCGGCTGATTTAACCTCGCGCCACGCCATACATTGGGTTTCAGTTAAGCAGATCGAGAAAAGTTTGGAAGGACAACCGCCAATGGCTGTTGGGTTTGATGTTGATGATACAGTCATATTTTCTAGTCCAGGATTTTATCGAGGAAAGTTAGAATATTCACCTAATAATGAAAACTATCTGAAAAAGACAGAGTTTTGGGAAAAAATGAATAATGAATGGAATAAATTCAGTATGCCGAAAAAAATCGGTATTGAACTAGTTCAGATGCATATAAAACGGGGAGATGATATTTACTTTATTACAGGGCGTACCGAAACAAAAATAGAATCTATTACTCAGCATATACAGAAAATCCTGCATATTCCTGAAGATAAAATGCATACTGTAATTTTTGCAGGGGATGAACCAAATAAAAATGATAAAGCAAGTTGGATAAAAAAACATAAGTTGAAAATTTATTATGGAGATGCTGATGCAGATATTATAGCAGCTCGCGAGTTAAATATTCGTGGTATTCGTATCTTGAGAGCATCAAATTCCTCTTATCAACCTTTGCCAAAAGCAGGAAAATTTGGAGAAGAAGTCGTTATTAAATCTGATTATTAATATAATTATTTATTGGTTTTAATGCTTTTTGTGTTATGGCAGTGATGAGCTCGCTGATAACATTCAGTGCACTATTGAGAGCTTCATAAACACGGTTAGACTTACCAATTGCTGGTTCTAAGTCTTTAACTGTCAAGCCGGATTGTTCCATGCTGAATTTAATGGCTTCAATGGGATTTGGAGAAGTGATCGAATCATGTTCTTTTTCATAGGATTAACTCAGTAAGATCATGATTTTAATGTAATTCAAGTCAACCCATTTCAGGTAGGTAATCAAACAACGGAGCTATCCCACGATTGAATAAATCCTCGTTTGTTTTTCATATCATTGTAGCGTTTATTTAATGTAATTCTTCTCAAAATAGTGGTAAGAAAAAAATATGTCTAATACTATAGAAGTAGTTGCCAAGCTAGAGTGCTTGGGGCTTTTTCTGTTAGAGCATGAATAAGGACATACCTGTTCTCTTTAGGCAGTAATTTATTGTTTTTAAATTTAATTTTAAAATCTAGACTATTTTGAAGTTAGCGTAATCAAGCTCCATGTTCATTAAACATGGGGTTTTTGGGGAAATATCATGAGTATTAGTTCCTTAGGAAACCAAATCGATAACTCCTTGGTTTCAAATGCCTTCGGCTTCCTGCGCTTCCCGTTGAATTTCCAACCTTATTCCAGTGATGCAGAATGGGTGATTACCGGCGTGCCTTTTGATATGGCTACATCCGGACGAGCCGGCAGTCGCCACGGGCCAGCCGCCATTCGTCAGGTATCGACTAATCTGGCTTGGGAAAGCAGCCGTTGGCCATGGAACTTCAGCTTGCGTAAGCGCCTGAATATCGTGGATTGTGGTGATCTGGTATTTAATTTTGGTGATGCTCAGGATATGAGCGAAAAATTGCAGTCTCATGCTGAGAAAGTGCTGGCGTCAGGTAAGAAGATGCTTTCTTTTGGTGGTGATCATTTTGTTACATTGCCACTCTTGCGCGCTCATGCGAAACATTTCGGTAAAATGGCACTGGTGCATTTTGATGCTCATACGGATACTTACCCGAATGGCAGCAAGTTTGATCATGGTACGATGTTTTACCATGCACCAAATGAGGGGCTAATCGATCCAACCCACTCTGTACAAATCGGTATTCGTACTGAGCACGATACTGATAATGATTTCACAGTATTAGATGCCGGACAGGTTAATGATCGTAGCATTGAAGATGTTGTTGAGCAGATCAAAGCTATTGTTGGTGATCTGCCTGTATATCTGACCTTCGATATTGATTGCCTTGATCCGGCGTTTGCCCCCGGTACAGGGACTCCCGTGATCGGGGGGCTGACTTCAGATCGCGCTTTGAAAATCCTGCGTGGTCTGCAACCTTTGAATATCGTTGGCATGGATGTCGTGGAAGTTGCGCCTGCCTATGACCAATCAGAAATTACTGCGCTGGCGGCAGCGACGATTGGATTGGAATTGTTATATTTACAGGCTTCGAAAAAGCGTGTTTAACATATTCAGCTAAATAAGTACTGTTTGTAGTCGCAAAGTTTTAAAGCCCGTTATAATTACGGGCTTTTTCTTTCTTTACTGCCGTTACTGTACCGTTACCACAACCATATAAATAAAAAATTCCCCAAAACTCACTTATTGTTCCCAAATTGAAACAATCAGGTAAAACCACAGATTGGCTTTGCAACATAATCATTAGCCGTGTGTAGCAGTGTTAATTCGGTGTAAGTGGGTTAAAATTCCGGTTAAGTAGATCACAGGCCGTCGATATTGTTTTTACCTTTGCGCGGAGTCCGATAGTCTAAGTTTTCTCGACGTTGTTTAAATATCGCCGTCGCCTTTCGGTATAAAATGTGCGTTGCTCATCAGAAAGTCACCGAGCGGGTTTTGTCTGCCAAGCATAAAATTTTGAATGACTGATTTTCATCATTCGACATAACTGGCGAATGAGAAATGGGTCTGCAAGTTTGTCAATGAACCGATATCTTACAGCCGTTTTGTTGGGATACCTAAAGCTTCAGCGGACAGTATAGCTCTGTTCAACAACCAGATTGACCGCTCTTCTTTTAAAGTTATTGGTAATTTTTTGAGGAGATTTTCGTTTCATAAAGACAGCTAAGTTAAAGTCATTCTATTCCTTTATCAAAATGTCCGAATTTATTAAAGTACAACATGCAAATGTTGGTGTATTTATGGTCATATCGACAATAGACAACAATTTTAAATATGCCCCCACCAATAAAAAGAGAATGGAGTTTACCATAACAACTAATTGTTTAATATATTGAAAATTTTCTTACTACTGATATGTGACTTGCTTTTTAACAGAATATTCTTAGCTGATTTCATGGATTCTTCAAAAGATTCCGGGCGGATATTCTTCTGTTGGTGAAAAAGCTCCAGATGATCGAGAGAAACGGTCAGTTGAGGTTGGTAATGTTGATATAACCAAACACCTTTGTCATTATGGTAGTGATACTGATTTGCTAACCAGTGCCCATAGCGGGCGATGAGTGAAACAGCCTCCAGAATGTAATAAACCGTGGATTGTTCCAGCAGGTAATGCAGATTTAGCCGTACCCAGCCAGGACGGGCAAGATTGTTTCCCTGTGCTAGTTTTTCTTGGATATTCCGGCTATCTTCTTGGTTGATATCCAATAACTGGTGGGCATAAGGTCCGGCACAAGAACAACCTCCTCTGGCCTGAATTCCGAATAAGTCATTTAGCATGGCAACAACCACACCATAGTGTAGTCCTTTAATATTAAATGAGAAGATGGCTAGTCTGGGAAGGGAAGGATTGCCCATTAACTCGAAATTGGGAAGATTCCTCCAATATAAGAGTGTTTGTTCAACCAGCTCTTTTTCCCGTTTTTTAATGTAGTCTAGACCAATTTGTTGTTGGATTTTGAATACCAACCCTGCACGAATTGATTCAATGATGGCAGGAGTGCCACCTTCTTCACGACGTTCGATATTGTCGACATACTGATGGGTTGATGCATTTACATAAGATACGGTGCCACCGCCATTAAGACCAGGGATAGTCTGACTAAAACAATTATCTCTAATCACCAATAAGCCTGGTGTACCAGGGCCACCTAAAAATTTATGAGGTGAAATAAATATGGCATCCATTGGAATTACCTGTAAATCAATGGACATATAGGGTGCTGCGGCTGCAAAATCCCAACATGATAGTGCATTAAAGCTTTTGAGTAGGGTAAAGATTCCAGTAATATCGGTTTTAATCCCTGTGACATTCGAAGCAGCAGAGAAAGAGCCGACTTTGAGAGGAACATGTTGATATTTGACGAGTTGTGTTTTTAGTTCTGTTTGATCCAGTATACCTTCTGGAGTGAGTGGAATACGAACCAATTCTACATCTGCTTCCCGCCAAGGCAGGTCGTTGGAGTGGTGTTCGTAACCACCTATGAAAACAACAGGTTTTTGTTCCTTATAACGAGGAATATTCAGCATATGAATAAAGCGGTTAATGGCACTAGTTGCTCCTGAACCAGTGAAAATAATGTGATATTCCTGGGTGGCGTTTAGCGCTTGGCGGATAATATGACGGCTTTGCTCACGCAGATATGTTGTTTGGAACCCAGTGATTGAGGTCTCGGTATGTGTGTTTCCATAGAAGGGCATTACTTGTTGCTGAATAAACTGCTCGATAAAACTGAGGCTTCGCCCAGAAGCCGTATAATCTGCATAGATTAACGGCTTGATACCAAACGGGGTTTTAATGGGCCAGCATTCTCCGATAATCGATTGGCGGATAAGATCTATACTTAATGGCATTGATCGTGTTTCCTTGTTTTGATTGTCAAATGCATTTACGGGAAATAATTAGTGCCATTTCTCCAAATGGAGTTGGGATTTTTTGGGTATCTAGACGAGAGGGGTGATTGGTTTTTAACGCCTCTTCAATCTGATCTGATTCGATAGAACGTGGGCCATTTGCTAGTTCAGCAGGGAGGCGGCCCAATACATGAAACTCAGGTTGAGTGCGTTCTTGGTTCAGTGATTCGTGAAAACTAATCAATGTTCCGCCGGGGGATAATGATGTCCAGAGCCTATTTATACAATATTGAAGATTGGTAGCAAAATAGAGAGACATCGCAGCTACTATTATTTGATAAGAACCCGCAAAAGGGGTGGTGTTCATATCACCAGGAAGAAATTTGATGGATTGAGAGGGATTAGATTTATCAAATCCCTCTGAATCTATCAATTGCATTTGTATTGCTGTGCAACATAGAGGCAAATCAAACAACGTGATCTTGCTTTGGGGGTGAATAGCTAAAATATTTTGGGCTAGCTCCGCAGAGCCTGCACCTACATCAAGGAAATGCAGTCCATCTTGCCAGTTATCAAGTGACTGAAGGATAGATAACAAGATTGGGTTTCTTGTACTTCGGTGAAAAGCTCGTAAACGCGATGTCGCTTTTTGCCAAAAACGTTGGTCATGCATATCCATTTGTTGTTCTGGTTGTGTGTTTTGTACCAGCCATTCGGCAGATTTCGTCAATGTGAGAGATTTGATTTCTGCCAGCGAGCAGAGCGTTTCCCCGAGATAATGTTGTGAATGACTAAGCAAGTAAGGCTGATAATTGGATTTAATGGAAAAACTCTGGGCTTGTTTTTCCATAATTACTAGGGAAACATAAGAGTTGAGAAGTAATGTTAATCGTGTTGGGCACCAATTGAATTGTTGGGCCACAGTGGTTGCATCGACCATAGTGATGAAGTGATCAAACAATCTGTGCTGGAATGCGAATGCGAGTATATTCCAGCGAATTGGGCCTAATAGCATATTAAATAAATATTGTTGCTCGTTAATTTCGTTTATTGACAAATTCATCTGTGAGTCACTTTTGATAACTTGCGAGAATGAGGAGGTTTTTCGCTTATTTCTATCAGCAATTGATAACAGCCCCGTTTCAAAACCATTTTACCTGTCCAATATCACTATAGGGATTGTGGTGTCGCCCGATATAAGACGCGGAGCAATCTAATATCAAATGATGAACGAGCCAGATTTGTGTTCATAGAATGATAAAAATTAGCTCGTCGTTTGATATTTTTACTATTTGCCCTCCTTTTAAATATCCAACTGTATGTTGAAGGCCCGATTATTTGCATGCGGGACAGATAAAAAGAAAGTGGAGGATCACAATGAAATTACCACCGCTTGTCAAGCCTGCACCTCACTTAGATAAAGAGGAAAAGGAGAGATACAGCCGTCATTTATTATTGCCGGATATTGGATATATCGGTCAGTGTCGTCTAAAAAATGCCAAAGTGTTAGTGATAGGGGCCGGGGGATTAGGATCACCCATATTATTCTATTTAGCGGCAGCAGGTGTTGGAACAATAGGAATTATCGATTTTGATGTGGTTGATGAATCAAATTTACAACGTCAGATAATTCATGGTCAGTCCGATGTCGGGCGCAACAAAGCGGATAGTGCCCGTCAGTCAATACAAGAAACTAACCGCCTTACTCATATCATTTGTCATCAACAACGCCTTGAACCAGATAATGCATTAGAACTGATCCGTCAGTACGATTTATTACTTGATGGAACGGATAACTTTTCAACCCGCTATCTGGTAAATGATGCTTGTGTGCTCGCTGGCAAGCCTTATGTATGGGGATCTATCTACCGTTTTGAAGGACAAGCGTCCGTTTTTTGGGAAAATGCACCAAGTGGGCTGGGACTAAACTACCGTGATTTATATCCTATACCTCCACCACCTGAACATGCTCCCTCTTGCTCAGAAGGTGGAGTATTTGGAGTACTATGTGCCGCTATTGGTTCTATTATGGCGACCGAAGCCATCAAATTGATTACGGGGACAGGAACAAGCCTTTTAGGTCGTTTGATGGTCTATGACGCGTTGGATATGACATATCGTACGTTACCGCTTCGTCGTGCTCCAAATCGTATGGTTATTACACAATTGACAGATTATCAGCTCTTTTGTGGTCTCAAATCACAAGCTCTTGATGAGGTTGTTTCCCAAATAACTCCACAAGAGCTTCAGAAAATGTTGGAGCGGGGAGAAGCTGTTCAATTGGTAGATGTACGAGAGCCTGGCGAACGAGCTATCTGTAGTATCGACAACGCTATTGGGATAACTCAACAAGAAATTATAAATGGGAGAAGGCTGGAATTGCTTGATCGACAAAGTCCGGTAGTTGTGTATTGCAAGATGGGTAGACGCTCCCGAAAAGCACTGCTTGCCATGCAGAGGCAGGGATTTAAGTCACTATTTAGTCTGGAAGGCGGTATCTTAAATTGGATCCGCCAAGTCGATTCCTCACAAGCGACATATTAAGGAGTATCCAATGCTAGTGTTATCTCAAGCCCAATTGGATGAAATTGTGAAACATGCTGAGAAAGAACATCCAATTGAAGCTTGTGGACTCATTGTTGGTCCCTGTGGGAGCGATAAACCTGAATTGGTTATTCCAATACACAATAGTGCTGCTTCTGAGGTCTATTTCCGCTTTGATTCGAGACAGCAGCTCCAGGTCTGGCGTCAAATGGAGGAAAAAGAACTAGAACCGATTGTCCTTTACCACTCTCATTCTGGCTCACGGGCTTACCCGAGTAGAGAAGACTTAGCTTTTTCTGTTTCACCCCAAATTCACCATGTCATTCTTTCTACTGCTCCAGAGTCGCGGCTTGAACTGCGTAGCTACCGATATGTACAGGGGCATGCAGTCGAAGAAATCATAAAAATTACTCAGTGAGGAAATAATTATGTCTGTCATGGTTCATATACCTACTATTTTAAGAACATTCACCAATGACCAGAAAACGGTAACCTCTTCTGGTGAAAATGTTTGTGAAGTTATTGATAACTTAGATATTGATTTCCCAGGAATTAAAGATCGTTTAGTGAGGGACGGAGAAGTTCACGGATTTATTAATTTCTATGTAAATGATGATGACATCCGGTTTGGAAATGGGTTGAAAACTACTGTGAAAGCTGGCGACGTTATCACAATCCTTCCGGCAGTGGCTGGTGGTTAACTCACAACGTCAGAACCATTATTTATTGTAATCGGGGTGTTTTCATGCCAAGAAAAAAAATATTTCAGTCATTGCGGCTCAGTGGCACATTTAGTCAGACCGATGCGGCGTTTGCCCCGTTTATCAGGGCATTAAATTCTCAGGCAGAGAAAATCGGTATTGCAGTGAATGAATCTTCAGTTCAGGCTTCGAACAACGAATTGGTGGTGATACTACAAGAGCAGGAAGGCTGGCAATTTATGCTCACGGTTACTTCGCCTGTGATCAATGGACAGGTTTGTGATGAAGTGGCGTTACAGGCACTGACCGGATTGGTTGCCGTTCACAGCCGTTCATTGGATCGGATTGCTCCGCTAGGCGTTGAATATATTTCGGTAATCAGTGCTTCTTTGGTATTGCAACAGCTATTGGCTGGGTTAATCGCACAACATAGGGGCAGCAGGATACAGAAAGCTACTTTTGATTTCGTGCAAGCCGGAGTACTAGCTATCGGACAATATCTGGCAGGCGCTACTGCCGAAACTGGAGCTGAGGTGTTCTCATGTGGTGAAGCAAATACTTCTCTCAGGCCTCCTTTTATGTCTCTTGATGGTGTCTTGTTTGAATTAGAGTCTCTTTCTCCACAGCTCTGGCAGAAGTTTTGGATTCAATTAGGGGCTAATATTCAGCAAATAGGCAGAGGTTGGCATACCTTTATGCAGCGATATGCCAAAGGGACTATGTCACTACCTGTAGAGATGCTGACACTGCTTACCAGTCACGTCTATGCAGATTTGGCCGCTCAAGCTTGTCAGACAGGAATTGCAATTACACCTGTCAGGCGTATTCAAGATTGTAAGATGGATCGAGATTTTCAGTCACTACTTGAGTACGGCCCTTGGTCTATCAAAGCCATTGGTGATGAGGCCAGAAAGCCTTCTCGTATGCTCTCAGACACTGCGAATACAACCGGGCTGCCACTTGCAGGAATCCGTCTGGTGGAATCCTGTCGGAGAATTCAGGGACCTATGGCTGGGCATTTACTCGCCATGCTTGGAGCAACTGTGACGCGCATAGAGCCTCTGGGAGGCGATCCATTGCGTGATATGCCTCCTCTGGCTGGTGATTCTTCTGCCCGTTTTCAGGCGTTGAATGCCCGTAAGCAGGTGGTTGAAGTAGATATCAAATCAGCAGAGGGAAAACAAACCATCGAAAAATTGGTCCATGATGCTGACTTATTTATACACAACTGGGCTCCGGGAAAAGCATCTGAGTTGGCATTGGATATCCCTGACTTAAGCCTTAATCACCCTGATTTGGTCTATGTCTATGCAGGCGGTTGGGGGATATTAGACAATGAGATGACGATCCCTGGTACGGATTTTATGGCTCAGGCTTATTCCGGTATGGCGGATGTGATTGCCCAAAGTGCGGGTGTCAAAGGTGGTACGTTGTTTACAGCGACTGATGTTTTCGGGGGTATTCTTGCTGCACAGGCAGCGATCATGGCGCTTTACTGTCGGGTTAGAGGCACGTCAGGGCTGAGTGTTAGAAGCTCATTGCTGGGGGCTGCGACGATGTTGATAGAACCCATTCTCACCGGTAATTCGCCTATTCCCAAAGTGAATTCTTTACCCGAATGGTGTTGTACTGATTTGGCATTACTCCCTACACATCCACTTGTTGAACCTTATTTGATGAGAGGAAGTTACACACAATTACGTGAATTATGGAGGCCCTCATGAATCCAGCAGGTATTATCAATTTAGTCCCCGAATCAGTTCGCCATGAATGGAAAGCATCAGGTGCTTATCCGGACTCAACTGTATTTGAAGCCTTTCTTCAGCAAGTTGAAAAACAGCCTGATGAGTTAGCAGTTTGTTCTCAGGATGGAAATTATCGTTATTCTGAAATTTATCAGCAAAGTTTGAGATTGGCAGCAGGTCTAGCTAATGCGGGACTTGTGCGTGGTGATGTGATTGTTTATCAGTTGAGTAACAGTTGGCGTTCGATTGTCATTGATATGGCCGCCGCCGCTATAGGAGTAGTGGTGTGCCCTATTCCATCGGGAAGAGGTCGGTTGGATATTGAGTCGATCCTCAAACGTAGTCAGGCGCGTGCAATTATTGTTGAGAACCGGAATGATCAGGGTGATATATGTCAGATTATCGAAGCCTTACGGCCTTTGATACTGTCGCTGCGTGTTTTGATCACCGTGGGGAAAACTCGTGACTATTGGCTGTCATTTGAAGCATTACTTGATGGGAAGCCTTTAACACAATTTCCTTTGGTTTCCGCTGATGATCCAGTGCGTTTTCTTATATCTTCCGGTTCTGAATCAGAGCCTAAATTAGTTGCATATTCCCATAACGCCTTGTTAGGAGGACGGGGACGTTTTATGGAAGAACTAAGAGGAAGCCATACGAGGTTTGTTCCTTTGTATCTGATGCCTCTGGGCTCGGCATTTGGTTCTACTGCCAGTGCATGTGTTATAGCATGGCTGGGCGGCACGGTTGTCATTTTGCCTAAATTTAGTGTCGATGCAGCATTGGAGGCGATTCATGATTATCGCCCGACTCACATTCTCGGTGTGCCAACCATGTTCCAGAGAATTGTTGCCGATGAACGCCTGAATGACTTGGATCTTCGTGATTTGGTCGCACTAATCAGTGGAGGGGCACTGATCGATGAAGCTACAATTAACCGTTGTTATGAAAAATTTGGGTGTCGATTTATCAGCCTTTATGGATCAGCTGATGGTGTGAACTGTTTTAATGCTTTGACCGATACACAAGAAAAGATTGCTATGACAGTTGGGCGCCCTAATCCTTCCATTTGTGATATCCGAATTGTTGATGAGCATCATCAACCGTTGCCTCAGGGGCAAATTGGAGAAATTGCGGCTCGTGGACCCATTTCTCCCATGCAGTACGTGAATTCCCCTATGCTGGATGAAAAGTACCGAGATCAAAAAGGTTGGGTTTATACCGGTGATTTGGGGTGCATTGATGAAAGTGGCTATCTCAATCTGATGGGAAGAAAGAAGGATGTCATTATCCGTGGAGGAGTCAATATTAGTCCTACTCAGATTGAGAAACTGATGACTAATCACCCGGGTATTGTCAGTGCTGCATGTATTGCCATTCCTGATAGAGACTTAGGACAGAGAATTTGTCTCTGTTTGTCACTGCGGGAAGGCATGCAGCCACTTTCTCTGAATGATGTAGCGCAGTTTTTGCAGTCATATGGATTAGAGCAGCATAAATTACCAGAATATCTTTGCCATTTCAGTCAATTACCTCTTAGTCCAGCAGGTAAAGTTGATAAGCCTACTCTTCATAATATGTTATCAGAATTGACTCAAACTTCTTGTATTGAAAATACATCGGTGAATCGGAGGGGTAAGCATATATGGTGATTCAAAATGAAACCCATAATGAAAAGACGGAGTTATCGCTGGGATTTATTTTAGTACTGGCGATGGCACTGCCTATGCTGATTCTTTACGCTAGTGGAGCATTAGCGCCCTTTATGTTACAGGAGGGTGAGATTGACCGCGAACTTTTGGGGGGATTTACGCTAGCAGCATTTGGTGTATCTGCGATTTTATCCTTACCCGCTGGGAGATGGGTGAAAAAATTAGGTATCCGTTGGGCAAGTATTATGTTGTTTTTGCTCACTGGTGGAGCATTTGCAGCATTGGTTCTGGCAAGTCACCCTTGGCTGATGATACTGGCAATAGCTGTCTGTGGTATTGCGCAGGCTTTGGCGAATCCAATGACCAACCAGGCCATTGCGACGCAGGTAACTCCTACACGTAAATCGTTCATGGTGGGATTAAAGCAATCCGGGGTTCAACTCTCCGCATTGGCGGCGGGGACAATTTTGCCATGGATTGCAGTACAATGGGGATGGCGGGCAGCGTTAGGCTCTATTGTTCCAGTGTGCCTGCTCATGGCGATTTTAGCTGCGACCCGTAACTGGCAGCCAAAATTTACTGTTCCACAGATGAAATCCCGCAGGACAGCGCAATTGAACACAATAAGTATGCTGATGTTAATGCAAGGTTGTGTTGGTATTGTGTTGGCAGCCTTTATTACTCAGGTACCGATGTTTGCTTCTCAATTGGGAATGCCTCTTGGTCAGGCTGCATTTCTTGTCACGTTATTCGGGCTGATGGGTTGGATCTCTCGTTTAGTGCTGACACCTCTAGCAAGTCGTTTTAAGCAGGAATCCGATTTATTGGCTTTATTGTTTGTATTCGCATTTCTTGCATTAATTGCGACATTCAATGCCACTGCACAGAACCTCTGGCTGATTTATGTAGGGGTAATTGGGATCGGCTGTACGCTTGTAGCAAGTAATGCTCTGGCGATGTCTATGATTCTGCATCATGATTGTTTTGGCGAGATACCTACTGCATCTGGGCGAGTTTCCTTTGCATTTTTTGGCGGACTGGCATTAGGGGCGTTACTTTTCCAGTGGATAGTAGCTTATTTCGGATCTATGTGGGCGGGAATGGTGTTCATGTTGATACTGTTAAGCTTCAGTTTTCTTGCAGTGCTCCGTTTGCGCTGGTCTTTGTCACAGATAATGTAAACAGAAAGTATTCATGATGAGCTTCGATTACCAGAAATTGATTCATAAATTGGCGGTATCTGTGGCTAAGATTGAGAAACAGATTGCGCCTTGTTTTCCTTTATATCGACTTACCGATAGTCCGTCATGGGTAACATCATCTCGTGGTTCTTGGGTTGCTGGATTCTGGGCGGGGAGTTGTTGGCTGGCGGGTTATTTCTCAAATCACGCTACCTTGATATCCCGTACCCAATTCCGTTGGGAGCAAATACAGGCAGGGAAACATGTTCAGTCTGTATTTCGGGCGATGAATGCTTGGTACGGATTTGGTCCAGCTTTGCGTTTAGTGAATGATGCTCAGGCTGGCGAACTTATCTTCCAATTTCAGGAAAAATTGTGTCAGACATTTGCCCCTTGGCAGGGATTTCCTGTTGGAACTGAAATGGGAGGAGGAAAACATGGGAACAATTGCCTATCAATAGATCCTTGTGCCGCATTGGTTGAGTTAGGTGTACATCATAATTGGCAGGAAATGCCGCAAGCACATGCCCGATTAACTGTCCGTCAATTAATTCACTCTTCAGGAAAATTTTATACCCACAGTCATTTTGATCCGTCAGAGAGTTCGGAAAAATGGCAATCAGTGGGAAAAGCAGGTAGTTGGCCACGTGGGCAGAGTTGGGGAATGTTAGGAATGGCCTGTGCTGCTTTATATAACCCAGAGACATTTCTTCACGTAGCGGAATTATCTTGTGGTGTATGGTGGCAAGACTATACCGATGATTCTTCCGATGTTCCTAAGACGGGACATTATGTTCTTGACCCTTCTGCAACACTTATCAGTGCTGTAGCTTTTTTTAAGCTGGATGAAGCTTGTGGTGGGCATTCTGTTTGGTGGGAAAGGGGCAAAACTTTACTGCATCAGGTACTCACTAATCCCAGTTTTATCGAAGAGGGCGAAACAATCAGGTTTGTTGGATGTTGTTATACCGCTTCTGAAAATAATCAACAAGTTGTAGAAATGCCTTATGGTTATTTTTTCTTATATCAAGCTTTGCTTGTGGTTTCAGGAGCAATCAAAGCTAGTACATTTTGATGAATAATTATGGAGAGCTTATGCATCATTCCATCGGAATTTGTGTGGTCACTCAGTCTCAAATTGTAAGTCAAGGTGTGAAGGAAGCAATTAACAAACTGGAACTATCAATTGCCACTGAATCTGGTCACTGTGGGGTCTGGGAACCCAATTCGGCAGTTTCGGTTGACTTCACTATGACGTACTTGCTTCAGAAAGCTAGGGAATACTTTCTGGCTTACCAGAAAAAGCATCAATTTTCTTTTCATGTTATGACGTACGAAACACTGGATGCAGTTTTGGCTGATATTGCATCGCACCCAAGCAAAACATTCGATCTGGTGATTGCTGATGATCTGTTTTTACAACATGGGGATTACGAGCAGGCCAATTATAAGTTTTTTCAATTGATTCAATCGAAATCTTGGAAATTTTCGCCTTATTCTTTCTTACTCTCTTTGTCAGAAATTACGCCTGATAATGCACAAGTGCAAATGATGGATTCTGTGACATTCAATATTAGGCGGTCTGATCCTCTTATTTGGGAAATACAGGTATTAAAAAACCTGATGGATCACTTGGATAATGTTTATATTAATCCATTGCTCGTTAGAGCAACGACTTCTAAGTTGATGATTTCATCAATGGCACAGTTTATTTATGATTATATGGAGTGTCACTTCCAGAATCGTTGGGACTTCCACTATTATACGGGGTCTATGATCTCTGGGTTTATCGATTCGATGCTTCACTTGTGTGATGATACATCTACCTTGTGTGAAAGTGGGCCGAATGAGCACAGTCTGGCTGTTTCCGCACTTTGTGGCTGGCAATTTTATCAGCATGGTTATGTGATTGCAGTGACCTCAGGTATGATTGATGAATTTCGAGGCACACTATGCAACCTAAAGCGTGCTCATGCGCCGGGTATCATCATTTGTGCCGATAGTCCTAGCAATAGCTGGTATCCATTCCAAGGTACGATGCACAGGGATTACGATGGTAAGAAATCGATTGAAGCCAAAGGAATTCCGTGCGTTTATATTGATGATAGAACAACCTTGTCTGAGCGGTTGAGTGAAGTAGGAGAGCTATTACAGTCTCAGCCAGGTCCCGTGTTTATTTTGGCAACACAATCAGCGTTGGAATGTACCCTAAAACCTGAACAGCTGCCCTATCCGAGTCAGTGGAATCTTTTGGCTCCACAGATTGAGGATAACGAAACATCTGTTATGGATGCTGTGATGTCCCTGATCAACCACGACAAGCGTCGTATACTATGGCAATGTTGTCATTTGATTGATCAGGAACGCGAACTGATTTATCAGATTGCTGAAAAAGCAGGGATAGCGTTAGTAGATGCGATGGTGTCGCCGGGGGCGGTCAGTGATTACCATCAGCAAAAGCCCGTTAGCAACTATATCGGAACTCTGTCGAACTACGGTTTCAGCCGCAAAGTCTTTCGTTATTTACATGAGGCGCAGCAACTTGCTGCGCCTGAAAGCCAGAGTATTTTTTTCCTCAAAAGTAAAGTCGATGAGGCATCCTCGCCACTTTCTCCCAGTAAACTTAAAAATAAATGTCATATTGTTCAGGTGAACTGTCGTTCAGAACACATGTCTCCTTACACTGATCTGGCTGTACATAGTTATTTACTTTCATTCTTAAAAACAGTTCTCACCCGACTTAATGTGGATAAAGAGGTACTTGCTTATCGCCGTCGAGAACTAGCCCGGGTCCAGAATTGCCCTGACACAACCCCGATAGATTGGCTGCCACAGATGCCGATGTCACCCAATTACTTTTATGCTCATTTAGGGAAACAGTTGCATAATTTGATCAGTGATCAGGGATTTGTCTATACAGGTGTTTATGATGTAGGGAGATGCGGGATCAGTGCGATTCGGAATTTACCGAAAACAGGGAAAGGATTTTCTGGTTGGTATGGTCGGGCACTGATGGGGGATGCGTTGATGTCATTGCCTTATCTGGCTCGCACATCATCCCAGAATATTCTGGCTTTTATTGGTGATGGTGCCAGAGATTTGACACCAAATATCGAACACCATATTGAGCAGGCATTGATGCAAAATCCACATCGACAGAAGATTAATATTTCTGTGTTTTATCTGTGTAATGGTATGTTGTCGATGATTCGATCATATATCGATAAACGAAGTGCAACCAATGAGGTAAAACAGTCCTCTCTTGTTGCATCGTCGCGTTATCTATCTCTGGCCGCTGCCTCTAATGCCCTGGTTGCCCCTGAACCGCATGCAACAACACAAGTCATTCGTGAACGCTGGACAACCTTTGATGCAGCCTATTGCAAAACGGTGTTAACAACCCCTCAAGCCATTTATTTTATCGACGTCATGCTCTCACATAACTCCGATGGGGATGGGCTAAGTCTGCTCTCTGAAGCAGCATGGCAATGTGTCAATATAGTATAAGGAATGTAACGTGAAATTTGGTTTTATTGCACACCCTACATCAATACCCCTCAAGCGACATGCAAAGCTGATGGATATGTTTACCCGGACTTGCCGTGATCAGGCTCAAGGGTTTCAGCCGAATATTTGGCAGCGTGAAAACTTGGTTCCTTTTACACGATTTGAAAAAGTGATTAGTGCAACGGGTGCCACTTGTAGTGGGACCATCCATTACATGCCATTAACTGCTGAAGAAATGCTAACACAGCCCAAAGTGATTAGTGAGCGTGTAGTGACAGGAGTTAATCAGCTTTGGGAGGAAGGGGCAGAGTTGGTGGGGTTAGGTGGATTCACGGGTATTGTAGGTCAACGTGGTTTACAAACAGCTGAACAGGCTGTACTTCCGGTAACGACAGGGAATTCTCTGACGGCTTATGTGGCTTACCGGAATATACTCGACACATTGGCAAATTTAAATATAAGAGGAGATGAGGCCGAAATAGCTATTGTTGGCTATCCAGGTTCCATTGCCCTAGTGCTTGCCCGCTTATTACTACCTTTAGGGGTTCGCTTATATCTGGTGCATCGTCACCGTGAAGCGGTTACCGAAAAATTGTTGTCTTATCTGCCCGAAACCTATCACGCTCAAATACGGCTGACTAATGATATTAGCACATGTTACCCAACTGTTTTGTTTTATGTAGCTGCAACCTCTACTGGTGGAGTGATTGACCCTGCTAGATTAAAACCTGGTTCAGTGGTGATTGATGTGGCACTTCCCCAGGATGTTTTGCCTCAGGATGAACCAAGGCGAGATATACTCTTGCTTGATGGGGGATTGATTTCTGCCAATGAACAGGTCTCTTTTGGCGGGGCCCAACCTGAGTTAGAGCCAAAAATGTTTATGAATGGATGTCTGGCTGAAACTTTGATTCTTGCGCTTGAAGAACGAGCAGAACTTTACTCTATAGGTAGAGAGTTAGATTGCGATAAGGTTCTTGATATTGGAGAAATTGCCTTAAAGCATGGTTTTAGCACAGCCCCGCTTGCCAGCTTGGGGAGGCATATAAAAGAGCAGGATTGGATAGCAATCCGACGTTATCATCGTCCTCAACCTCCTGCAGAAGTGGTTTCTCACCCTGGTACCTCGAATTTCAGAGAGACAGTAGAGCGTTTCCGCCAGTACATCAACCCTGAAATGATCGATTTTTATGAACATAATCATCTGGAAAGAGTATTTGTTAAAGGAGAAGGACTCAAACTGACCGATACTCAAGGGATTGAATATTATGATTTTATTTCTGGCTATGGATGTGTAAACGTTGGTCATAACCATCCAGCAATTGTGGCAGCGGTGACGAATTATTTAGCACATCAACAACCTACTTTTATTCAGTATGCATCGATTCCATACCAGGCGTCATTATTGGCAGAAAAACTGGCCAATATAGCACCGGGTGCTTTATCACGAGTATTTCTCAGTAATTCCGGGACAGAAGCTGTTGAAGCTGCAATAAAACTAGCATTGGCCGCATCGGATAAAAGTACATTGTTATATTGTGAAAATGGGTATCATGGAAAAACCATGGGGGCTCTCTCCGTGACTGGAAGGGAGAAGCACCGTAAGTATTTTGAACCTTTGTTGAGTCAGTGTCATGTCATTCCGTTTGGGGATGTAGTTGCATTGGAACAGCAATTGAAATCGGGCAATATTGCTGCGTTTATTCTGGAACCTATCCAAGGTGAAGGTGGTGTTATTCTTCCACCTCAAGGCTATCTACACGCTGTGCGTCGTCTTTGTGATCAGTATGACTGTTTGCTTATTTTGGATGAAATCCAGACGGGGCTGGGACGTACTGGAAAAATGTTTTACTGTGAGTGGGAGCAGGTTTGCCCTGATATTCTGACTCTGTCGAAATCGTTGTCTGGCGGTGTGATACCTATTGGTGCCACAATTTCTACTCCTAAAGTGTGGGATGCGGCTTATGGCAGTGTAGATCGGTTTATATTACATACATCAACATTTGGCGGTGGGAATCTGGCTGCGGCTGTTGCTTTGGGTGCACTTAAGTTGATTGAAGAAGAAAAATTGGCCGAAAATGCCATGGATGTGGGCTCCTATTTGAAAAAATTATTACTGGAAGCTGTAGGCAACTACCCGTTTGTGAAATCGGTTCGGGGAAAAGGCCTCATGCTAGCCGTTGAGTTCGAGCAGCCCTTTACCGGAAGTGTTGCTGCCACCGTTAATGAGTTGGCTCACCGTTTCAGTTGGGATTCTGCTGGAACTTACCATCTGTTATCAGATAAAGCTAAATATCATATTGATGTGGCCATTCATGAGATAGAGCAAGGCATGGAAGATATGTTTGTTTTGCGCATTGTCACTAAGTTAGCACAAGAACATCAGATTCTGACATTTATGACTGCAAACAGTAATCGTGTGATGCGGATTCAGCCACCACTGACCCTGACTCACGATGATGCTAAGTATTTTGCTGAAGCATTTCGTCAGGTTTGTGAAGATATGTCGACATTTTATTATTAAATGATTTGAACTTAGCTGGATGTTAGTCAGAAGGAATGGGGGATGACTCATTTAACACTAGACCAGCGGGCACTGGTCGAAAAAGCACGTCGCTTTGCTTGGGAACATCTTGTGCCACTGGAGAATATGGTGACTCAACAGGGAGGAATTGAGCCGGAGCAAGCCAAAACTCTGATGAGACTGGGGCAAGGATCTAGGTTGTTTGCGACTAATATTGATTTTAAATATGGTGGTGTCGGACTGAGTACATTTGAAAATGTACTCGTCCAAGAACAACTGGGGATTACAAAAGATATTTTAACCAGACGGGCTACGGGAAATATCTATGAATGTCTTATGTTGGGTACAGCTGCTCAACAGGAACGATACTTATTTCCGGCACTGAAAGGAGATCGTTGGTGCTCTCTAGCTGTTTCTGAGCTTGAAGCTGGCTCTGATGCTGCTTCCATTAAGACCTGTGCAACCAAGATCGATCAGGGGTGGGTGCTTAATGGCCGGAAAGTGTATATCAGTGATGCTGAGTACTCCGACTATTTTATTGTTGCAGCGAAAACCGCCCCTGAATTGGAGGCGAAAGGAATTTCACTATTTCTGGTAGACAAAAATATGCCCGGCTTCTCTCTCGGACAGAGTTTTAATATGATGGGATTTGTTGGTACTAGCCATAATGAACTGATATTTAACCAAATTCATCTGGGAGAAGACTCCTTACTGGGGGAGGTGAATCAAGGGTTTAAGATATTATGTCAAACTCTGGGCAGAGCACGTCTTGCGAAAGTTGCAGCACGTGGTTTGGGTAAATGTGTGCGTTTACTTGATCTGATGACGAAATATGCCAAACAACGTCACCAATTTGGAAAACCTATTATTGAAACGGGAAATATTCAATACATACTTGCAGATTGTGCTATTGAGATTCGGGTAGCGCGGGCATTGTTGTGGGAAACGGCTAGACGAATGGATAAGGGAGAATTATGTCGTGAAGAAATTTCGATGCTGAAAGTGTTTGTTACCGAACTGCTGGGGCGAGTTGCTGATCATGCCGTACAGATTTTTGGTGCTTCGGGCTGCCATGACGGTCATCTAATAGAAAGCTTTTATCGCGATGCACGGTTATTCAGAATTATCGATGGAACATCTGAAATCCATCGTAATATTATCGCCAACTCTTTAATCAAACAGGGTACACCTATTATTGTTGATGTGTAGTGTTCTCCGAGGGCTCTATTCTAACACGTTTCAGAGACCTCATGATGATTAACCCGATATATGGACACCGACTTAATTCAAGTGAGTGGGTGAATTTTTCTGACAACGTAGTCGCAAACATATATTCGGCTTCAGTGAGCCCTGATGAAAATCCGCACTCTCTGTCCCCATTAATTCAACAGTCTCGATAGACTGATCGGGTTACCAGGTTCACAGAGAGTCGGTACTACCTGTCAATGACATCAACTTACGGACTTTTGCTACATAAAGGGTGACTTATCGCGCTTCATAATTCGATTGTTGGTTGACCAGTGCCCACGTTACTGCTGCCTTATTGAGTCCGCTACGGGTTATCACGCCTTTTAACCAACGCTGCAATCCATTACATTGTTCATCGGGGAGTTTTTGCACCCGATAAGCCACTGAGCGGGCACCGTGGATCAGTATTCCACGCAAATAGCTATCTCCGCGTTTCGTGATCCCCAATAACCTGACTTTGCCTCCGCTGCTCTGTTCCCTGGGTACCAGCCCCAGATAGCGGGCAAAATGGCGGCCATTTTTGAAGTCATTGCTGTCGCCCAAGGCGACCATCAGAGCCGATGCGCCCATCGGACCGATACCCGGCAGTGTCAGTAACCGTCCGATATCTTCCTGTTGCGCATTCAGGTGGTTGAGGCGTTTATTCCGCTCCATCAGGCGCTGCTGTTGTTCTTTGAGTTCAAACAACGGTTCCTGAAACAGTTCACGGCTCATTGGCGTCAGGTCATTTTCCGCGCTCCAGATGCTCAGGCAAACACTGTGCAACTTTATGAGCGCTTTCTGGGATAGCAATGCTATATTCCAAGCCTAATCCCCAATTTTGATTAATCAGCGCCGTTCTGTTTTTCATTAGCCGCTGGCGAACCCGATGCAAACACTGAATATCCTGTTGTGCCTGTGTTTTTTCCGGCACATAACGCTTTCCCGGACGACTGTCTGCCTCCACAATAGCCATGGCATCATTTTTATCATTCTTGCTGCCCATTCTGAAGGGAGCGACATATTGGGGACTGATTTGCTTCACTTCGTGACCAAAGCGTTTAAATTGGCGACACCAGTAATTTGCACTACCACAGGCTTCCATGACAATTTTTGAAGGGGGTTGTTGCGCAATGAAAGCCGTCAGTTTATCGCGTGAAACCCCCGTATTTTTAATCATTTTTCCAAGCGGGGAGGCAATATGTAATTGAAACACTCGCTTTGCCAGGTCAATGCCGATAACTTGTTCCATGGGACACCTCTTCGACTTTTGTCGTTTTTTCGTTCCCCAATGGGACCAATTTTGCCTCAATAAGGGGTATCGTCTACGTCGCCGACAAGGTCACATGTATCCCAGTGAAATCATGACCATCCTGATCCTCTTCCACATGTCTCATTACATTGATTTTAAAAACTTTTATCTGGAACATATTTGGCGATATCATCATAACGATTTTCTCACTCTACTCAGTTATACCCGTTTTATCAGTGTCGCCCCTTCCGTTTTAGTCCCCCTGTGCCGTTATCTGACACAATGAAAAGGGAAACCCACGGGAATTGCATTTATTGATTCGACGAGTTTGTGTGTGTGCCATAACATTCGCATCCCTCGGCATAAGGTCTTTGCGGGGATAGCAAAGCGCGGAAAAAATTCAATGGGCTGATGTGATGGACGTCCCCTTTTTCAGCGGTAAAGAGTGTCATTTTTTTCCGATACACTGAATTTTAGGAGAACATCTCATGAATATGATCAAAGTGGTGGGGATTGACCTCGCTAAAAACGTTTTTCAAGTTTGTGTCTGGATGGAAGACGGGTCTGTTGCTTCGAATCGAAAAATTCCCCGACAAAAATTTCTTGATACCATACGGACTTTTCCACCTGAAACGCTCATCGCTATGGAAGCCTGTGCGACTTCTCATTATTGGGGCCGGACGTTGCAGTCTATGGGCTGTCATGTCCGGATTATTCCCACCCAGCATGTAAAAGCTTTCAGCCATCATCAAAAAAACGATACGAATGATGCGCTGGCTATCTGTGAAACGGCCTGTCGACCCGGTCTCCATTTTGTTCCCATCAAAACCGTAGAACAGCAAGATATCAAAGCATTGCGCAGTGCCCGGCAGCTCATGGTGGAACAGCGTACCGCCCTGGCTAATCAAATCAGGGCCTTTCTCGCTGAACAGGGAATAATTGTGCCGGTGGGTATTCAGAAACTCCAACAGCACCTGCCTGATATTCTAGAGGAAGGCGATAACACCCTGTCTTGTGTGTTGCGCCGTTTATTGCATACGCTGTGGGAAGATCGGCGGGATTTAAACGTCAGCATTCATGAAATGGATAACGAAATTACGGCACTGTCCCGTCAGCAACCAGGGTATGGGCACTTGCTGACTATTCCCGGTGTCGGTCCCCTTATTGCGGCGGCTTTCGTGAGTGACGTCAACGCATCCCAATTTGCTAATGGCCGGCAACTATCAGCCTGGTGTGGTTTGGTCCCCCGGCAACACAGTTCAGACGGGAAAAGCCGCCTCTCTTCCCTGAGCAAACAGGGCAACCGTCATCTTCGAACGTTAATCATTCATGGTGCCCGCGCGATGATGCAGGGCGTGCAAAAACGGGATGACCCTTTAGGCGAGTGGCTAAGAACGTTGATTACCCGATGTGGCGTCATGAAAGCTGTGGTTGCTTTAGCTAACAAGCTGACCCGAATTATCTGGCGTATTCTGACAGATGAGGTTGATTTTAATATGAAAAAAGCTTTTGCTATCCATTAATTGAATTAAGTAAATCGAAACAGATGCTTTAACCGAGTTTGCAAACACTGATGAAAAAACGGCTATCGGCCCTGCAATAACCTGAGTAAAACCTAGGTAGTCATATACCGATGATGGATGATAAGGAAACAGGGTGCGGATGACATCATGGCGCGGGCAAATAAGTCCTTTATGACGCCGGATATATGGTAGCAAACCGTATCGACTCAATGCTTGCACAACCGGGGGCGTCCATATAAGGTTTTACGGTTTCAAATTACACTTGGTTGTCAATCATCAGGGGGAAATTTTGGCGCTGAAAATGACTGCCGGTAATGTGGATGCTCGGGAACCTGTTCGCGAATTAACCACAGAATTAACGGGGTCCCTTTACGGAGATAAAGGTTATCTCAGTCAAGAGTTCGAAGACGATCTAGGCGAAACGGGTGTTACGTTCATCACCCAAAAGCGGCGAAACATGAAAGCACGCCTGCAAGCTGAGTGGGATAAAATAATGTTATCAAGGCGTTTTATCATTGAGACGATTAATGGACAATTAAAATTAATTTCTCAGATAGAGCATTCGCGCCACCGAAGTTTAAAAGGGTTTATGTTGACGATTTTAGGCGGTTTGATTGCTATTGCCTTAAATGAAAGAAGCCATCACTGAAAGTTTTCTATTCGGAAGACGATTTTCCAATGATGGCTTAAACAGAATTCGGGTTGATTAGGTTATTGTAAAACCAGCCCGCTGATAAACCACAATACTTAGTGCTACAAGGAAGAATATCATCGAGAACCAGACAGGTAAGGTCGGCGTATATTGATAAAGTACAGCTCCCATAACAGGTCCGGCAGCCCATCCGAGTCCCTTGCCGATCAAATTAATTGAGGCTGCATAAGCCTGATGTTTTTCACCGACAGTCTGACTCAGCAACGTAAGGTTGGTAGGAATAATCAAACTCATGGCGCCTCCCAGACAAATCATCGCAATCAGCATACAAATATAGGTGCAGCTTACCGCAAGATATATTAGACTTAACAAACCGAAGATAAATCCAATGATCATGAGTCGGCCTGTGTGCTTAGTGGTGAAATTAGTGAATATAATTTGTCCTGCTGCCATACTGATCATGGATGAAGTCAATAGTTCCCCACTTCCTTTTAAAGCCTCTTGAGTAGAAAATCCAAGTTGATCCTGTAATCTGAGACCCGTGGTTTGCTGGAGCATGCCATAAACCAATAAGACGCAGAATGTTATCAAAGCAAAGGGCAAAATCGGGTTGAGTGGCTGCGGACATGAAGAAAAAGGGAGAGTTGTATTTTGCGGTACATGGGATAATGGATTTGTTTTCAGAAAACGGTGTCCCAAGCTGATGATGAACATAATTATACCCAAAATAAACAACACTGATGAAAATTGTGTTATGCCGGAACTCATTGCAAGGTAGCCACCGATAATGCTGCCAAAGCCGAATGTTGCGCCAATAACCCCCATTCCCGAAAGACGCTCGTGGTATGAAGTTTGGTCTGCAACATACGCTTGCGCACTGGGCATAAGTCCTGCGACACCAACAGACTGAATGAGTCTTAACAGAAAGAATAAGCAAAAAAGTGTTGGAATAGTGATCTCAATAGATGTTTGAAATTTGATCAATCCAGCAGTTAATATCAGAAATAACGCAGTACTAACAATTCCGATGATTACAGGTGCTTTTTGCCCATGTTTATCTGTATAGCGGCCCCAAAAGGGAGCAAAAATCATCATACTAAGAGCAGAAACAGAAAGTAATATTCCTGTTAACAACTCACTGATTCCCATAGTGCGCCCTATAATTGGGAAACCAATCATAAATAGACTGTGTGCTATAGCGTTTCCAAAAAGCATTATCATCAGAGGAAATAATGAAAAATAATGGGTCGGTAATTTAATCGACATGATACATTTCCTTACTGAGATAATTGGTTCGATAGAGGATAGGAGTACAACCTTCATGTTGACGAAATGTTTGTATGAAGTGACTGGTGCTGCTGAAACCACATAAATGTGCTATAAAAGTAATACTATGTTGTTTATCTTGAAGATAAACCTTTGCAAGCTGTAGTCTATATTCTCTTAGCCAGCTAAAAACCGTTTTTCCGTAGTTTTTTTTGAAGTTTTGATTGAGTCGAGTATGACTCATTCCCACTTGTTTTGCCAAATCACATAAGGTTGGAGGATCAGTCAGTTCAGTAATCAGGATCTCTCGTGCTTTTTCTACCGCATTGCTTTGATAGCAACATGAGCCTAAATGATTTTTTGAGGTGATGGAAATAGATTGTCCTAATGGAAGTAACCAGTGTGAAATGAGTTCTAATGTCTTTCCCTCTGCTTTGATCCGATCAAAGGGGGTTCTGAGCGGATTCTCGATCAGGGGGGCAATCCACTTGTCATTATCCTGTTGTACTGCCACATGGGATACATACAAATTAAATATTGATAGAAGTTGTTCATCATTAGCTGAAAAGGAGCGTTTTAAACGTTCTGTAGGAAATTTGAGAACAGCCATTTCATGTCGGAGATTCGAAGTGCTAAAGCGGTATAATACCTGATGGTGATGAAGATTAAATAACCAGATATCTCCTGCACTAATCGTATGGTTTAGTTGTGTTTCTGAGAAACCTAGATGACTTTTTCCTTTCAGTCCAAAGATTATAAGTGTGGTATCATAAGGGTAGCTGCTCTTAGAAAACAGAGGTTCTTTTCCATAATAATAACTTTTGGTAAAGTAAATTTCTTTACCAATATTAAAGCAACGAAAGTTACTTTGTCCCTGTTGTTTTGGGAGGTAAATATTATACCAACCCATATTCTGGCACTCTGAATCAGAATGCAATTTTTGTGTCACAAGATTGGACTTACAATCAATAGGTTGTTTTTCAATGATTTTTTTAGTTGATTTTTTTGAAATCACATTCATAGTTTTAGCTCGCCATAAATGATAATAATTATTATTAATCTTTTATTCTTATCTAATATTGGACATTCAATTGTCTAGTTTTTTAAAAATGTTATGTGATCCTTGTCTGTATATTTATAATCTTATGAATGAAAATAGTTAAAAATAGTTATGAGTTGTCTAACTTATTATGTTGATTGGAGGTAATATAACGTAGGGCAAGAGTGCGAATATTTTCTAATCAGAAATAAATTCATTGATTTGGGCGAATAGCTGTGTTCTTACTCTCTTTCTCTTGAGAACCTTACCGAACATTTTTTAAATATCGAATTCACGTCAGACAGCTAAAGTTGATGGCCCTCTATTTGACATTCTGTTTGCCACACTTCGTGCGGTGATTACCGGTGCTGAGGGCTGGAGTGATATTCAGGAATCTGTTTTACCAACTGGATGGTTCGGTTCACCAACTGACTAAATAAACCTTAAAAAACGGCTGAAAGAGTTTGAGGAGGAGAAATATGACGTCCCCTACATGCGCCATAAATAACTCATCAACTGAACACCTTTTTCCTCTTCTTATTGCTTTTGCTTCGGCCCATTTGGGTTCGATGGGATTCAAATCTGGACTGTAAGGCGGAAGCCACTCCAGTTGGCATCCGCTGTCTGCTATCGCTTGTATCGTGTCATGTCGTTTATGGAAAGGGGCATTATCCATGACGATGACTGCGCTGTTTGGGAGTTTTGGCCGCAAATCTTGGGTGACCCAGGCATGAAAAACATCGGCATTGATGTTTCCGCTAAACAACCTTAAGGTGAGAAAGGTATTTTTTATGATCGCGCCAATGACATTAAGATGGCCTTTCGCGTGCCAATCGTGTGTTCCGAAACACCGTAACCCTTCCTTTGAATACCCGTACAGGCGGGGCATTGACTGGGCAAAACCACTTTCATCGAGATAAACAATCGGTTTGCCCGCCTACTCGTAGCCATTGATACGCTCAATAAATGCCTGACGAACCAAAAGATCAGCTTTGGGACGGTGAAGTGTTTTTTTTTGAAGGTTATCTTAAGTCGTTTCAACGCGTAATGAATAGCGGACTGTGAGACACCTAAGCGTTTTGCTCTTTCCCATTGATAGTCATCAGGGAAATGTTGAACATCCGCGATAAGTATCTCATCACTGATCTTCGTGGGCGGTTTATCACGGGTCGTACAAGGCTCTATTTTATGACACCAGCGAAATAAGGTCCGCATAGAAATATCAAAATGGGCACTCGTTTGTTCGAAAGTCAACGAATGCTTGTCTTTGTATGCCAGTACTTTCTGTCGAAAATCCAAACTGTAACCCATCTTAACTTTATCCTTTGTCATTTGAATCCAGATATTATGCCACATTAATATGATTTTTCTATATCTGGGGGCCCTAGATACTTTTTATGTAGGGAATCTCAAAGGCGTCGGGCGGATTTATCAGCAAACGTATTAAGAGGTAGCTCACTGTAAGCTTTATACGACCAAAACCCCGATTACCACGGCAGATTTACTTAACGATAAGGTATTACCGTTAATTATGAAGAACATCATTTGTCTGTTTTGCGTATATTAACTGACCGAGGAACGGAATACTGTGGTAAAGTGGATAAGCATGACTGTAAGCTCTACCTTGTGATAAGTGATATAGACCACACTAAAAGGAAAGCGATGTCACCCCAAGCCAATGGTATTTGTGAACGTTTTCATAAAATGATCTTTCAGGAGTTCTATCAGATAGCCTTCCGCAAGAAGCTCTACAGGAGCTATCAGGGCAAAATCTGTTGTGGTCGAACGCCAATGGAAACTTTACTGGATGGAAAACGGATTTGGGCTGAAAAGAATTTAACCCAAATCTAATCTGATGAGATGGACGTCCCACATAGCGTCAATTGTACCAAAATGAAATAAACATATTCATCTTACGGCAGCGTCCATCATGTCTAATAAAATTCTCGGCATTAATTTGGTTAAATCTGTTTTTCAGCTCTGTTTGCTTGATGGTAATAGCATTTCTTTAACAAAAAGATTACTCTAAGTCGGCTACTGGATGCTGTCAGACAAATGGAACCTGGGACTTTGGTTGCTATGGAGGCCTGTAGTACCACCCACTATTGGGGACGAATAGTTGAACATCTTGGTTTTTAGGTTTGCCTTATTCCTCCTCAGCATGTGAAAACCTTCGTTAAAAACCATAAAAATGATGCCAATGATGTACTGGTAATCTGTGAAGCTGCAAATCGATCTGGTATGCATTTTGTTCCGGTAAAAAACTGTCTCAACAAGACCTTTGCGTTCTCCATAATGTCCGGCAATCATTAGTTCAAAAACGCGTTGCTGTCTCTAATCAAATCAATTAGGCAAAATCACTAAAAATAGTAATCGGTATCTGTGCAGTATTTTAATCCATAGAGCCAGAGCCGCCATACAGCGCGGAGCGTTACAACATGATACGCTCGGTGATTGGCTGCTCTTTGGTTAGCCGACGTGGATTTAATAAAGCCTGCGTCGCTTACGCCAATAAATGCGCCAGAATATGTTGGTCAGTTATGGTAAGTAAAGAGGTATTCCAAATGAGCAAAGCTTTTGCCTGAAGACACCTGTTTCATTTTCAATAAAGTTGACTGCAGTTGATGAGCTAAACGGTTATCCGGCCTTGCAATAACCTGAAACTGTCTAGGATATCTAATCCGTTGATCTGATGAGGAGGCAAGGTTCGGACTTCATCATGGCGCAGCAAATTTGAATGATTGCCAGACGCCGAATATATGACCGTAAACCAAAATTAGCCACACACTGAATCACTGAAAAAGTTGAATATTACTGAACGTCAATATATGACAGATACCATAAAAACGGGTAACTATCAGATGGAGTTTGAGCTAATACATGCCGGATAATTTTAAGTAACCCCATCATAACTCAAAATCAGTGTTGCAAAAATGAGATGACCATAGATTCTTTCTCTACTCTATCCTTACCGCAATCATATAAATAAAAAATTCCCCCAAAACTCACTTATTGTTCCCAAATTGAAACAATCAGGTAAAACCACCGCTTAATCTTGCAGCATAGAAAAACTGCGTTAGGATGTTTTAAAAGGCATTTCTATGAGGAGAGAAGCATGATAATCACTTCAACTGAATTTAAGAATAATGACTTCTTGCGTAAAGAGCATGAATTTAACGAATTTGGTGCCAATGGTGGTAATCGTTCACCTGAGCTTGCCTGGACAAATGTTCCAGCCGGAACAAAAAGTTTTGCTATTACGGTCTATGATCCTGATGCGCCAACAGGCAGCGGTTTCTGGCATTGGGTTGTTTTTGATATTTCGCTGGAAATACAAACTTTGCCCGCAGATTCGGGACGGAGTGATGGCGATAAGCAGCCAGCCGGTGTGATCCAAAGCAAAAATGATTATGGTGTGTTTGGCTTTGGCGGTCCTTGTCCTCCTGAGGGAGATAAAGCGCATCGCTATATTTTCACGGTGCACGCCTTGTCGGTAGAGAAACTGGGTATTGATTCAGAAACAACAAACGCGGTCGCGCGTTTTATGATCCAGGCCAATACTCTGGCAACAGCCACTATTACCGGTTACTACCAGCGTTAACGGATTAATCGTTCTTCAGTTTTAAGTTAAAGGGTATCAATATATGAGCGGTAAAAAAATTCAATGGAACCAAGGGATACAGCAGGAAGCGGTAGAGATCCTTTCTAATGATGGTGGAATGATCGTTTGTCCAACTAAAGTGGGCTACATCATTATGACTTCCGATGCGAAAGGGCTGGAACGTAAGTTCGAAGCCAAGCAGCGTAATCGCAATAAACCGGGAGTGGTATTATGTGGATCTCTGGAACAACTTAAAGAGCTGGCTCAGCTTAACCCGGAAATTGAAGAACTTTATCAAAAACATTGGGATGCAGATGTATTATTGGGTTGTATTTTGCCATGGAAAGAAGAGGCTGTAGGACGCATTCCCGATGATGGTTCCAAAGAATTGATGATGGATAATCGTGGTACAAGCTGCTTCGTGATTAAATTCGGTAAACCCGGCGAAATTCTGGCGAAAGAATTGTGGGAAGAATACGGTAAATTCTCTTTTGCCAGTTCAGCTAATCCATCAGGTAAAGGTAATCGGGGATTGGTTGAATGTATCGGTGAACGTATTGAAGAGCGCGCAGATTTGATTATTGCCGCTAATGATTATGTTAAATCTATCCAGCCAAATGAAACTGAACAAACCCGTTATGAACAGGGTGTGATGATTTCAATGGTGGATGAAAACGGCAAATTAGTTCCGGTACAAAATGGTCAGCGTGATATTACACCGTGTCCGGTATTGATCCGTAAGGGTTTGGATGTCAACAAAATTATGGTAATGATGTCTGATATTTTCACGACTTGGGATTACCGTCACGGTAACTATTATTGATAGATAACTGTTACTGATCATTGTTGGACTGACAGGGTGATATTCGTTACGGGTACAGCATCATGGATACTGTGCTGCACTCGTAAAAATTTTCTTGGCTTATTTTTATCTGTCATTTTCCAGATCTTGTCTCAGCTTATGCTGTAAAGCGTTGGCAAAAAACCGTACACGTGAAGAGAGTGTTTCTTCTGATTTAAACAATATCCAGGATTGATAGATATCCATATTCCATTCGGGAAGAAGTCGTATTAACTTTCCGGCTGTGACGGATTCATGGGTGATGTAATCCGGCAGATAGGCAATACCGGCACCAGCCAGCGCAGAACTCATCAATGCTACACTGTTATTGATGCGGAATCGGCTGCGTACTTCAATATCAAATTTATGCCTTTCTTTTCTAAACGGCAGAGAAATAGTATGTGCGGGGCCACGGAAGAGCAGGTAATCATAGCGGGGAAGATCTTCCGGTTTCTTGATGGCCGGAAACTGGTTGATATAGTCTGGAGCGGCGTAAAGCCCCCAAGTGATATCAATCAGAGGCATAACAAGGGGATGATTTGGTGTTTCACGCCCTATTACAACAGCTATATCGCAGTGATCATCTTGCATGTTAATCATTCTGTCTGTCAGTTCCAGATCAACACTGACATGGATATTCCCGGCGACAAAATTGTTCAGGACAGGGACAATACATTGGCTACCAAAGGATACCGGGAGAATTATTACCTGTTGCGGCACAAGAGCGTCTGTGTGACAAATTAGTTACGGGAGACAGTGTTGAGATTGATATTGAAAACCAGACGGTGACTTTGTTGAAAAGTGGTGGACAATATCCGACTGACCCTGTGGGAGAACTGGCCAATATTGTTGCTGCTGGTGGATTGTTCTCTTATGCGCGGGCAACCGGAAGAATTAAGTAATACTGGCGCCAAATCATATTGACGTAACATGCCAGTAGATTATGAACTGGCATGTATTTTTGTCATCTCATCTTGTAAATTGCAGTCTTGTAAGCTGCTCCGTCAAATCTTCCGAGTTTTTCATCCCCTATTTTTATCCCACAATATAGGTCAATATCTGTTGTTGTGGCATCAGAACGAAATTTCCATGGAACTGGCAACCAGCTTGATACTTATCAGATAATGTTTGTCGTAATTTAATGGTTATAGTGCGATGGATACCGTCAATTTCCATAATCTCTGCTGCATGGAAATCGAAAAATCGCTTTACATGGGGATAGAGCGCTTTAAAAAGACTCTCTTTAATGGAAAAAACGAGAGTAAAAGCCTGAATAAAAGAAAGTGAGCATTTTGAAAGTAATTCAGCCTCAGCTTCATTGATGATACTGGCTGAAACACTGTCAATGGTGTCCTGTTTAATTTCCTTTTCGATATCAATGCCTATTAGTTGATATTTATCGCTGGAAGCAGCAAAAACGATAGCGCAATTGGTTGAATGAGAGATGGAACCGTAAATTTTTTCAGGCCAGATAGGGGAACGATCTTTTGCTGTTTCCACCTGAAACTCAGGATGTCCCATGGCCTTCAATAGCTGTCGGGTGCAGTAACGAGCGGCCAGATATTCTGCCCGCCGTTTGGTAACAGCGTTGTGCAACCGTGTGGGATAAGTAATGCCATATTTATCAAATAAATTATCCTGATAGAAGTTGGGAGCGAAATAAGTCAGCATAACTTGAATTTCAGGGTGATCAGATAATTGGCCTCGTTGTATGTCCGTGAAAAAAGGTTCATTGATGGTGGTCATTTGTACAGGGATAAAAGTTATTTCTTTCATTATTTTTCGCGGGAATTGTTTGTTGGAAATATTGGTAAATTGTCTTCGGCTGATTTTGCCATACTTGGTTTTTAGTTCACTAATTTGTTAACTCTTTTTATACTGTACCTTTTTATCGTATATCTCGATAAGAAACTGAAAAGTGATATTATCCTATTGATTATATGGGTATTTTACTCAGTCCAATTGAAAAAGAGGTAAATGTGGAAATATTAGTGACAGGTGGAATGGGGTACATTGGCAGCCATACCTGTGTCCAGATGATTGAAGCGGGAATGACGCCGATTATTGTCGATAATCTGTGTAATTCTAATAGTGAAGTTTTGAATCGTATTGAAGCACTGACGGGTATCAAGCCGCTGTTTTACGAAGGTGATATTCGTGATGAAGCATTCCTGGATTCTGTTTTCTCCCGTCACTCAATTGACTCAGTTATCCACTTTGCTGGCTTGAAGGCAGTTGGAGAATCAGTCGCAAAACCGCTTGAATATTATGATAATAATGTTAATGGAACACTGGTATTGGTGCGTAGCATGCACAAAGCAGGTGTGAAAAGTATCATCTTCAGTTCATCGGCAACTGTGTATGGCGATCCTGCGATTGTGCCTATCACAGAGCAATCTGCGGTGGGTAATACCACAAATCCTTATGGTACAAGTAAATATATGGTGGAACGTTGTCTGTCTGATTTCCATCATGCGGAAAATGACTGGTCTGTGGTATTACTACGCTATTTTAACCCAGTCGGGGCACACCCTTCTGGTACGATGGGCGAAGATCCGCAAGGCACTCCTAACAATTTAATGCCGTATATCGCCCAAGTGGCGGTAGGGCGTCGGGAAAAGTTATCTGTTTATGGTAATGACTATCCTACACCGGATGGAACAGGCGTCCGTGATTATATCCATGTCATTGACTTAGCTGATGGACATATAGCGGCACTGAATGCAGTTGGCAGGAAATCAGGTTTGCATATCTATAACTTGGGAACTGGCAAAGGAACGAGTGTACTGGAAATGGTAGAAGCATTCGGTCAGGCATGTGGAAAGTCTGTTCCTTATGAAATTTGCCCACGTCGTCCGGGAGATATTGCTGAATGTTGGTCAAGCCCGGAGAAAGCTGAACGTGAACTGGGCTGGAAAGCAAGCCGTACCATTGTAGAAATGACCCATGATGCGTGGTGTTGGCAGTCACAGAATCCCAATGGTTATAAAGCCGGATAACACATCGAATTAGCATCAAGTACAGAAGGCATAACCACGCTGTAAGCGTGGTTCGCAACACCAATTTCAATCGCAATAGGATATAACATGTTATATTCCTCCCATAATTTTAAAGATTTGATTAGTGCGGAATGTCTTCTGCATTTTCTTCATTTATGAGTAACGTTGGTTTCTCGTGCCAACTGGCATGCCTTACGTTCATTGGGTTCACGATCTTTGATGATTTTGGCTGTTTCATCCACAGTGGGAAGAGAAAAACCCATGTCATCATAAGCCACAAAACCCATTAAATGATAACTACTGAGCGGGATATCTACAGGAATGCGAAATTCCTTTTTTTGCTCAGGGGCCAGGGAATCAAATGAGTACATGATCAAGGATTGTGGTTCACATTGAATATTAAGAGGCAAAATCGCCAGGTAACCACCTGCTACAGGTTGATCTCCTTTATTTTGCAGTGTTCCTCCCACAAAGAATTTTCCATTGGCTCCCAATCCCATGTGGAATAACAAATGAGCTTCCCCTTGTGTCCGTAAGATCGGGCTGAACAGACAACTTGCCAGTAATATCAGTATTGTTCTGTATGTGTAACCACGCCATCTCATTTTTCTTCTCCTGTTTATTAAATTTTCATATCAATCAGTTGCCTATTGTTGTTTCATTAGATGATTGTGTTAATGAAATGCAAGATGATACTATTTTATGCTTTTCTGAATCTGGGGTTTTAGAGGCTAAGATCAGGCGTTTGAATTGATTTGGATCCAATATTGCAATGTAACTGACTAAATAATGATTGCACCCCAAACTGTCGGCTATGTTCAGGCCATCTGGTGGTTTGAGTAAGGTCACTTTTGACAGGGATTCATATTCCAGTATGAGTGGAATACGCAGGGGAAGATGGGGAACCAGATCTTTTTCGTAGTTGAAGACTTCATAATTGGAGAAATGGTTGTCGATATAGGTAACAAATTCATGATTTCCCGGTTTTGGGCTGGCGAATAAACAGGCTTTATGTTTATCACCAAGTAACGGAATATCTCTCATAAGATAAGCAGCAATGGTAGCGCCAAGGCTATGACCAAGTATGGTATATGGCGTGTTGATTCCTATGAATTGTGCGATTGCGTTGCAGAATCTGAGATATTGGAGATCACCTTTATACTCAGGATCAACAATGTTAAGTTTCAATGAGTTATAAATACTATAGAAACCCATACTGACTTTTTGTTCCGGAGTATCTGCCCATGGTGAGGTGAAAACAGGGACAAGATCATGTAGAGCTTCAAATAGGTTTGAAATATCTGTCCCTCGAATAACAATAACATACTCTTTTGGCGTTTTTTTATTCTCTGCGATATATCCATAACAGACACTAACAGGCAGCATAATTAAAAATTGCTTATTAGTTTTTGGATCTACAGAGAAAGACAGATCATTACCACTAATATAACCGACAAGTTTCCAGCCATCTTCTTCTATACGCGGATCAGGAGGAGGAGTTGGATTATTGTAATATTGTATGTTCATATCTGCTGCGTACAGTATTAACGATGCCAATTGGGCTTCTCTGGATAATGTTATGTTATACATAATCTATTTCCTCTTTATCATTGCTGACTGTGTGTATCATGCATATCTCTGACATACTGCAATTCGAATATCTTGCAGCATAAAAAATATAAAAGGGATAATTTAAGCGTATATCATTCTGACAGAATTTCTGGGAATTTAATTGCGTTATGTTTTTAGCCAGTAATTAATTACATTTTGTTATATATAGTTTTGATTTGTTCTTTTAAATCTGCCGCTATGCAGCGTTATCCTTCATTAATCTGTAAGTATTATTTTTAAATATTACTGAATATTAAGGGGCTAATATGTCAGCACCACGTTCGGTTCTGGAACTGATTGGAAATACACCATTACTGGAACTGACCCATCTGGACACTGGCCCATGTCAGTTATTTATTAAGTTAGAAAACCAAAATCCAGGTGGTTCTATTAAAGACAGAGTTGCACTCTCAATGATTGAGCAGGCGGAAAAGCAGGGTTTGCTAAAGCCTGGCGGCACTATCATTGAAGCTACCGCGGGTAATACGGGTATTGGGTTGGCGTTGGTTGCTGCTATGAAAGGTTATAAGCTGATCCTGGTTGTGCCGGATAAGATGAGCAGGGAGAAAATATATCACCTGAGAGCATTAGGAACGGATGTTCGTTTAACACGTTCCGATGTGTGTAAAGGACACCCGGAATACTATCAGGATTATGCTTTACGTTTGTCAAAGGAAATCAGCGGAGCCTATTATATCGATCAGTTCAATAACTTTTCGAATTCGTTGGCTCATACGACAACGACTGGCCCTGAAATATGGCAGCAAATGGAACATGACGTGGATGCGGTGGTTGTGGGAGTCGGCTCTGGTGGAACACTGGGCGGTTTAAGCCAATACTTCAAAGAAGTTTCTCCTAATACTGAATTTGTTCTTGCTGATCCCAAAGGTTCTATTCTGGCTGATTACGTTGAATACGGTCACTACGATGAAGCAGGAAGTTGGTTTGTTGAAGGTATTGGGGAAGATTTTATCCCTCCGCTTGGGGATTTCTCCCAAATTCGTCATGCTTACCGGATCATGGATGCAGAAGCATTTTCTTGCGCAAGAGCGCTGCTGTTACAGGAAGGTATTCTGGCTGGCTCTTCTTCAGGGACATTATTGGCGGCTGCTTTACGCTATTGTCGTGCGCAAAAAACACCCAAACGGGTGGTGACTTTAGCTTGTGACAGTGGCAATAAATATTTGTCCAAAATGTTCAATGACTATTGGTTATTGGAGCAGGGATTGCGTTCACAACAGAAAGAGAACGATTTAAGCGATTATGTAACGTATCGTTACCGCGATGGTGCGACAGTTTTTGTTTCTCCACAGGATACCTTACAAATTGCTCATGGGCGAATGCGGTTGTATGACATTTCGCAACTCCCTGTGCTCGATAATGAGCAAGTTGTCGGCATCATAGATGAGTGGGATTTAATGCATGCTATTCAGGCTAATTCCCGTAATTTCTCTTTGTCTGTCAGTCAGGCAATGACCAGCCAGGTTAATACTCTTCATAAAAAAGCGCCATTAGAGCAACTGGTTGCGACTTTTGATGCAGGCCATGTAGCGCTGATTGTTGATGATAGTAATCACTTCATCGGCCTTGTTACTCGAACGGATGTGCTGAACGCATGGCGTCAACAACTCAATTAATCTCTTTCAGGAATAATTTAATGACTAAATTTGATACTAAAAGCGTTCATGCTGGTTATATCCCTGACCATACTGGTGCTGTAATGCCTGCAATTTATGCTACATCCACTTATGCACAACCAGCACCGGGTCAGCATACAGGGTATGAGTATTCCCGCAGTGGTAATCCTACACGTGATGCTTTGGAGCGTGCAATTGCTGAGCTGGAAAATGGTAGCCGGGGTTATGCTTTTGGCTCTGGTCTGGCGGCCAGTTCGACTATTCTGGAATTGCTGGATAAAGACAGTCATATTGTTGCCGTGGATGATCTGTATGGCGGAACCTATCGTCTGCTGGAAAAAGTACGTCGCCGAACGGCTGGTTTGCGCGTCACTTATGTTGAAGCGGGAGATATTGAGGCATTGGAAGCGGCCATTCAACCAGATACCCAAATGATTTGGGTTGAAACACCCACAAATCCACTACTCAAACTGGCTGATTTAGCGGCGATTGCCCGGATAGCTCAACACCATAAGATTATCAGTGTTGCGGACAATACATTCGCTTCGCCTTATATTCAACGTCCGCTTGATTTAGGGTTTGATATTGTTGTTCACTCTGCGACTAAGTACCTGAACGGCCATTCGGATGTTGTTGCAGGGCTTGCAGTGGTAGGTAATAATCCTGAACTGGCAGAGCAGGTTGCTTTTTTGCAAAATTCGATTGGCGGAATTCTTGATCCTTTCAGTAGTTTTCTTGTTCTGCGTGGAATACGGACATTGGCACTGCGTATGGAGCGACATATTAGCAATGCAGAGAAGATTGCTCATTGGTTAGAGCAACAACCACAAGTAGAAAAAGTTTTTTATCCCGGTCTTACCGCTCATCCTCAGTATGAATTAGCTAAACGGCAGATGAAAGGGTTTGGTGGCATGATTTCTATTGTGCTGAAAGGTGATGATGGCTATACGAATAGGGTGATTAAGGCTCTGAAATTATTTATATTGGCAGAAAGTTTGGGAGGCGTAGAAAGTTTGATTGGTCAGCCATTTACGATGACCCATGCTTCAATTCCGCTGGAAAAACGTCTAGCAGCAGGTATCACACCACAATTAATCCGTATCTCAGTGGGTATTGAAAATGTAGATGATTTGATTGCTGATTTATCACAAGCATTGGAAACAGCAAATCTATAGAAAAATATAATGTTACAATATAAGTAAATAAAAAGTCGTATGCCGGCCGGGTTTCTCAGTTGGCATTTTTTATCACGATAATTTACCGATTTTGATTAAAATTGCCTGTATCTTCTATCTTTAAATCCATTGGGTATGGCGTGCTTGCCTTTTAGTGGTAAAGTATTTTTCTATCCATTTGGATGGGAAAAGATACTACTTTTTCTGAATCAGACGTGGTGTCTTAGCCGCTTCGTGAACAAAGGAGAATGGTTATGGCTGTTTTAGATATACTCACAATTCCTGATGAAAGATTGAAGCAGAAATGCGTTGATGTCACTGATGTAGAGGATGTTCAAACTCTGATTGATGACATGCTGGAAACAATGTATGACACGGATAATGGTATTGGGTTGGCAGCTCCTCAAGTGGGAAGAAAAGAGGCTGTGTTAGTCATTGATATTTCGCCGGAACGCAATCAACCTCTGGTTTTAATCAACCCTAAAATCGGGTCATGTATTGAATGGTT